>DASQJK010000167.1:0-2373 GCA_035631095.1 Thermoanaerobaculia bacterium | reverse complement strand
ACGTTCCAGTCCACGAAGTAGAAGCCCACATCCGTGAAGACCTCGTTCTGCGGAGCAACGGCCGGCAGGAGGCAATTCGATGCGCGAGCCCCGGCCGGGCCCAGACCACAGCCTCCGTCGAAGCGCGCGTAGTCGACGTGGGCGGTGAAGGCGTTCCGCCCGTTGGCGGCTTCCGAGGGGCCGACGGGCCAGTCGACCATCAAGTCCGCTCCACGACCGCGATAGGTGCTCTGCGCGTCGTACGCCACGCCAACAGCGAGGATCTTCTTCTTTCCAAGATTGACGCCCGCCGGGACGTATCCCTTTTCCGTATCGAAAAAGTTGTACACGGCGCGAACCACCCAGCGCGGGGCGTTGCGGGAGCCGGCACCGGACGCGTTCGCCGGAGCCCGGAAGCCCTCGAACACTCCCCCGCGCAGCTCGAGGTGATCGCCCGCCAGGTAACTCTTCACCTGGAAGCCGACGTCTCGCCCCGAATCCGTCTGCTCGGCGGTGTTCTGGTTGAACGTGAAGTTGCCGGCGTCGAGCGCGAGCGCGCTCGAAATGCTCTGCAGCGTGTTCCGCGTGAACGGGATGACGAGCTTGCCGGCGTCCAGGATGAGCCGATCATCGCCGAGAACCCGCCACTCCCCGAATGCATCGAGAACCTCGAAGCCCGAGTTGATGACCTTCACGCCGCTCGTCCCCGCGCTGCCCAGGCGCGAGTTGTCCGTTTCGAAGAAGAAGCTGACGTCCCTCGCCAGGCTGCCCGCGAGGATGAGCCGCATGCGGCGGAGGAAAAGGTTCTGTGAGTAGCCCTGGCTGACGGGATCCTGGAGGGAATCGAACGACGGCTGGACGAGGACGCCCAGCCGGAAATTCACGGCGTTGTTGACCGCGACAACGACCTGCGCGCGAGCGACCGCGGCATAGAACGTGAGCGCGAGACACAACGAAACGAACGGGCCAGGGAGATTCATCGCGCGCAAACGTGCTCTTCCTGCGGGACAGAGTATGCACGACGAGGAGCGGCCTCTTTCTTGCGATCAATGCCGGTCATGCTGCGTGTCGGGCTGTGCGGGTTCACGATGTCCATGGAGGACTACCCGCTCTATTTCCCCGTCGTCGAGGTTCAGCAGACTTTCTATGAACCGCCGCGTGACCTGACGATGAAACGGTGGGTCGAGGCGACCCCGGCCGGCTTCGAGTTCACCCTGAAGGCCTGGCAGCTCGTCACCCATCCGGGAACGAGCCCCACGTACCGCCGGATCAAGAGAGCGATGTCGGAGGCCGACCGCGCCGGCGCCGGGTTCTTCCAGGACACCGCGATCGTTCACGAGGGGTACCGGCGGTCCATCGAGTGCGCGCGCGTGCTCCGCGCGACGGGGATGCTCTTTCAGTGCCCGTCGAGCTTCGCTCCCGAACCGCAGAACGTCGCGCGCATGCGCTCGTTCTTCTCGCGCATCGAGCGGCCGCCGGGACTCAGATTCCTGTGGGAGCCGCGCGGCTCGCGGTGGGTAGCGGCCCGGGAGGAGGCGCGAGGTCTCGCTCGCGAGCTCGACCTCGTCCACGTGATCGACCCCTTCGTCACGCCGCCGCCTTCGGATCGCGTCCGTGCGCCCGTCTACTGGAGGCTGCACGGGATCGGCGGCTCGCGCCATTCCTACACCGATGGGCAGCTGCGGCAGTTGAAGTGGATGGCGGACGAGGCCGCCGGGGGCCGGACTGCGTGGATCCTCTTCAACAATCTCCCGAGAGTGGGAGACGCCCGCCGATTCTTGAAGCTCGCCTCAGTCAGCGAATCCTGATTCCGGCCGTGCGCGTTTGCGCGACTGACCCCTTTTGCGAATCAGGACTGACCCCAGCCCTACTTAAACCCCTCGATGACGTAGAGCCTCGAGAGGCTTCGCATGAAGCTGTAGCAATAGCTGCGGCCGTCGGGCGCGAGGTGGACCGTCTGGATCCCCTCGACTCCGGTCGGGTCCGCGAGCGTGATGTCGCGCAGGAACGTGCGCTTGCCCGTCGCGAGGTCGACCCGGTCGATCCGCAGGGGCATGAAGCCGCGGCCGACCCACGCGCCTTCTCCCTTCTCGTCGAAGCCGAGGACGCCGTCATTGGACTCGATGCCGGCCAGCGGCCGGGGCTCGCCGC
This sequence comes from Thermoanaerobaculia bacterium, assembly GCA_035631095.1. Lineage (GTDB taxonomy): Bacteria > Acidobacteriota > Thermoanaerobaculia > UBA5066 > Gp7-AA6 > JALYUA01. The sequence continues at coordinate 243 of DASQJK010000167.1, read as the reverse complement.
CGTCAACGGGATAGAGGACCCTTTTGTCTTTCCCGTCGGACGCGAGGACGCGCGTTCCATCCGGGAGGATGTGAGGAGCGTGAACGCCCTCCGGCGTGATGGCTCGAGGAGGCCCGGCGGCCACGTCCCGCACGTACAGGCGACTCCGATGCCCCTTTTCCGCCGCCACGAGAAGGAGCCGCTTGCCGTCCGGAAACCATGCGGCGCGCGAATAACGAAAGCCGGGATCCTGGATCGTCTTCT
>DASQJK010000166.1:0-16785 GCA_035631095.1 Thermoanaerobaculia bacterium | reverse complement strand
CATCGCCTGCACCAACCTCGCGAGCCTCCTCCTGGCTCGCGGTCTCGCGCGGCGCCGCGAGCTGGCGGTGCGCACCGCGATGGGAGCGGGAAGAGAGCGGCTCGTGCGGCAGCTCCTCACGGAGAGCCTCTTGCTCGCGTTCTGCGGCGGAGCGATCGGGGTCGTCCTCGCTGCCGCCGTGGTTCCGCTGATGGGCAGACTCGTTCCGACCGGGCTGCCAATCGCGGAAGGGTTCGGCGTGGATTCGCGCGTTCTGTTGTTCGCGGCAGCGGTCACGATGCTGACGGGCCTCGCCCTCGGAGTGTTGCCGGCTCTGCGCGCGTGCGGGGATCCCGACGCCGCGGGGCTCCGCGAAGGATCGCGGTCCGGAGAGGGGCGCTCGGCGGAAACTCTCCGTTCGCTGCTCGTCGTCGCCGAAGTCACCGCGTCGGTCGCGCTCCTGATCGGGTCGGGGCTTCTCGTCCGCGCGCTCTGGCGGCTGCAGGCGGTGGACCCCGGCTTCCGTCCGGAGGGAGTGCTCACGCTGCGCACCCCGCTCCCGAACCCGCGGTACGACTCGACGGAGATGCGGCAGCGGTTCTACCAGCGCGTCGTCTCGGAAGTGCGGGCGCTTCCCGGGGTGACGGGCGCCGCATACGTCGGCTTCCTGCCCATGGTGATGCGCGGCGGGATCCGCTCCTTCACGCTCGAGGGCGAGCCGCAGGACTCTCCGACGGCGCGGCTCGCGAGCCTGCGGCTCGTGACGCCGGGCGTCTTCGACGCGCTCGGCGTCCCGTTGAGGCTCGGCCGGGATGTGTCGTCCTCCGACACCCTGACGAGCCCGCTCGTCGCCGTCGTGAGCGAGTCGCTCGCCAGGAAGTGCTGGCCCGGGGCGAGCCCGATCGGGCGCCGCATCCGGATCCAGGGCCAGGAGCGGGCCGTCGTGGGTGTCGTCGGCGACGTCCGGGTGCGGGGCCTCGAGAGGGAGAGCGAGCCTCAGGTTTACCTTCCGGACCGGCAGATCCCGGACGGAAACATCATCGGTTACGTGCCCCGGGACCTCGTCGTGCGCTCTTCCGCCGCGCCGTCCACACTGCTTCCGGCGATCCGGCAGATCGTGGCGCGGGCGGATCCAGAGCTCCCCGTCGCCAACGTGCGGCTGTTGTCGGAGATCGTCGCCGGCGAAACGGCGCCCCGCAGGGTGCAGCTCGCCGTGCTCGGGGCCTTCAGCTCGACCGCTCTTCTCCTCGCCGCCATCGGGATCCACGGCCTGCTCGCGTTCACCGTCTCGAGACGTTCGCGGGAAATCGGAGTACGGATCGCCCTCGGAGCCCGATCGGGCGACATCCTTCGCATGGTGCTCCGGCGCGGCGTGCTCCTCGCCGCCCTGGGGATCGTCCCGGGCGCCGCGATCGCCTACGCGGGCGGGCGCGCTCTCGAGCGGCTCCTCGCCGGCATCCACCCGGCGGATGCGCCGACGTTCGCGACGGCCGCCGCCGTGACGTTCGTCACGATCCTCGCGGGAAGCCTCGCGCCCGCGCTCCGCGCGATCCGGGTGAACCCGACGACCGCCATGCGCAGCGAGTAGGTTCCGCGGCCCTTAGTCTCCGGCGGTGATCTGGTACTGCTCGATCTTTCCGTCCGGCATCAGCCGCGCGGCGACTTCGAGCTTTTTCTTCGCGAACGTGATCTTGAAACGCCGGAACGTCATTCCTCCGCGCTCTCGCTGGGCGGCCTGCTCGACGCCGGTCGGTCTTCCGAGCGGGCCGAGGCTCGAGGCCAGGTCCTTCAGCGCGGTTGCGTCGAAGTAGGCGTTCGCATTCTCGGTGAAGAGCGACCGGTCGATCCGGCCTGCCTGAAACGACTCGAACACGCGCCGCGCGAGAGCTTCCGCGGCGGCCGTCTCCGCGGCGCTGGAGAAGAGCTTCGGCGCGATTTCCTCCGCGATCTTGGAAGAGCCGCCCACGGCATCCTGATTGGTCAACACGCAGATCGCCGCGCGGTCGTCGGGAAAGACGATGTTGGTGGCGGTGAAGCCGGATACCTCGCCGCCGTGCGAGAGCGCGCGGTGGCCGGCGATCGCGGAGACGTCGATTCCGAGGCCGTACTTCGCGCCGAGACCGTTGGCGAGAAGGACTTCGCGCTCCATTTCCGCATAGGACGCGGGGGAGAGGAGCCGGTGCTCCATCAAACCGATGTCCCACTTCGCGAGGTCTTCGGCCGTCATGGCGAGCTCGCCCATCGCGAAGAGCCAGCCTTTGCCCTCCTTGGGCGCCGGGCGGTGGGGGCCGAGACCGTAGCGGAGATATCCGGTGGCGTCGGAATCGCCCAGGCGCTCACGGTCGATGCTCATCACGCGGCGCATACCGAGCGGCGCGAACTCTCTTTCCTGAAGGAACTGCATCAACGGGAGTCCGGAGATCTTCTCCACGATGAGCCCGGCGATGACGAAATTCGTATTGCTGTACTGCCACTGGGTACCCGGAGGGAAATCGAGCGGCTTCTTCGCCCAGCGATCGAGAATCTGCTCGGCGGTGACGTCCTTCAGCATGAAAGGCGGCACGTAGTCCTGAGGCCAGAAGTCCTGATAGCCCGACGTGTGGGAGAGAAGCTGGCGGATGGAGACTTCCCCCGAGTGCGCGAGGTCCGGAAGGAACCGCGCCACCCGGTCGTCGAGCGAGAGCTTGCGCTCGTCGGCGAGAAGGAGGATGGCCGTCGCGGTGAATTGCTTGCTGATCGATCCGATCGGGTAGCGCATCTCCGGCCGCGCCGGGACCGGAGGCTGCAGCTTCGCGTTCCCGTATGCCTTCAGGAGAACGACCCGGCCGTTCTGAACGACGCCGATCGAGGCGCTCGGCACCCCGGTTTCCGCGAGGATTCTGCGGGCGACGCGCTCCACGCTCGACGGCAGACCGGCGTCCGGCGCCTCTTGCGACTCGCCAGGCGCGGCCGCCCCTATTGCGAGGAGGACGGTCGCGAGAGCGCAGAAGCGGAGCGGATGCCGGGCAGCCGCCGAACGCGTCATCAGCGGGGGAGACCCGCCGGATACCCGGCGCCGCCCATCCGGAGTACGAGGCTCGAGACGAGACCGAGGCAGATGAAGATCACGATCGCGACGACCACGACGACGATCGTGTAGGGAACCGCGCGGTCCGCCGGAGTCTTCATAAGAACCGGCAGTCCGAGGTAGAGCAGATAGAAGCTGTAGAGGCCGAGAAGGCCCAGGATCCCGAGGGCCGGGATGATGCCGAAGATCCCGGCGAGCCATGCGGCCGTGCTCGAGTAGGCGGCCACTTTGAGCGCCTGGATCCGGCTCGACTGGCCGCCGAAGCGGGGCGCGAGGGTGTCGATCACCAGCGCGAGGATGTAGACGCCTACGAGGGCGCCGACGTACCGCACGATCGCCCCGGCCAGGCCCGTGGTGACGGGAACGACGACCCGGCCGCCCCCGAACGGCATCGTGAAACCGACGAAGGATAGTCCGATGAAACTGGCGATCGGCCCGATCGCGGCGAGTGGCGCGATCCACTGCGAATACAGCGCGGCCGGAGTCGTCGTTTCCGCGTCGATGGCCTGCCACTCGCGCCTGGGCTCCAGCAGAATCCCGCGGATGCGGTTGGTCGAGATCATGCGTCCTCCTTCCAGAAGCGGGGGAGATCGAGGGGTTTCGGGGATTCTATTGCGGCCGAGGTTTGGCGATAAGATCCGGGAAAAATCCGGCAAGAGAAAGGAGCACCGCCATGAGGAGAATCCTGGCCGCGGCCGCCGTCCTGACCGCGATCGCGCTCACCGCCCAGGCGCAGGTTTCCGAGTCGAAGCAGTCCGGCTCCCCCACCCAGAAACAGTTCCAGATGCGGATCGCGGAGCCCGCCAACGGAGCGAAGATCGAGGGAAGCGACTTCAACGTCGTGCTCGCGATCCCCGAGGCGAAGACGGAAGGGACCTCCGTGAACCCCTCCGAGCGCAAGTCGGCCGCGACTCCGATCTACCAGGTGTGGATGGACGGCAAGAACCTCGGGAACATCCCCGCCACGCGCAACGTGATGAACGTGCACGCGGAGAAGGACGGCGCGCACAAGATCTCCGTAGTCGCCAAGAACGCCGCCGGCCAGGTGATCGGCCGCCAGACGATCTCGGTGACGACGGGCAGCGCCGCCGCTCCCGCCGAAACCGAGAAGAAGAAACCCGCGAAGTCGTAGGGTCCGTCTTGCATCCATTCTCCGAGAGAGCCCGGCCTCGCCGGGCTCTTGTCCTTTTCGCCGCGGCCCTCCTGTGCGCGGGGCGGGCCGGCGGCGCGTCCACTGCGGCAGGCGAGGGCCCTTCCATCCGCATTCGCGCAACTCGCGTCCTCGACGGCCGCGGCGCGGCGCTCGACGGGCCGGTCGTCATCACGGTTCGCGGAGGGCGGATCGTCTCCGTCGAACGGGAGAAGACTCGCGGCCCGGTCGACCACGACCTCACGGGACGCACCGTGCTGCCGGGGCTGATCGACACGCACGTGCACCTCGCCTGGACGCTGAACGCAGAGGGGCGTCTCCACACCGACAAGGACGGAGAGCCGCCCGCGCGCACCTCGTTCGCGCAGGCGGCCAACGCGTGGGACACCCTTCAGGCCGGCTTCACCACGGTGCAGAGCATCGGAGCTCCCGTCGAGAAGGAGCTGCGCGACGCCGTGGAAAAACGGGGGCTGCCGGGTCCCCGCATCCTGACCTCGCTCGAGCCGATCGCGGACGAGAAGAAGACACCCGAAGACCTTCGAGAGCTCGTGCGACTGCGCAAGAGCGAGGGCGCGGACGTGATCAAGATCTTCGCCTCCAAGTCCATCCGCGAAGGCGGCGCCCAGACTCTGAGCGACGAGCAGCTTCGAGCGGCATGCGGCGAAGCGACGCGGCTCGGCCTGCGGTCCGTCGTGCACGGTCACAGCCCCGAGAGCATGAAAGCGGCGGCCCTCGCCGGATGCACGCAGGTCGAGCACGGAGTGTTCGCCACGAAGGACGCGCTCCAGACGCTGTCACAGCGCGGGACCTACTTCGATCCGCAGGTCTGCCTCGTTTTCCGCAATTACCTGGACCACCGGGAGCGCTTCCTCGGAATCGGCAACTACACGGAAGCGGGCTTCGCGGCAATGGAGCGGGCGCTCCCGCTCGCGGCGGCGGCGTTTCGGGAGGCGATCGCCACGCCGGGGCTGCGGGTCGTCTTCGGCACGGACGCGGTCGCCGGGGCCCACGGCCGCAACGCGGAGGAGCTTTCCTGCCGGGTCCGCGACGGCGGGCAGAAGCCGGCGGACGCCATCGTCTCGGCCACTTCACTCTCCGCGAAAGCGCTCGGTCTGGAGAGCTCGATCGGAGCCCTCTCGGCGGGCATGGAAGCGGACCTCATTGCGGTCGACGGCGACCCTCTTCGGGACATGACGGCGCTCTCGCGGGTCGTGTTCGTCATGCGGCGCGGGACCGTCTACCGACGCTAAAAAAAGGCGGCCCGGGCCTCTCGTGCAGCCCGGACCGCGAGGAGGAAAGCCGGCGGTTTACGAGCCGGAGTTGGCGTTGGAGCGCTGCGCGCCGCGCGGGCCGATGAAGCAGCCCTTCAGCTGGCTCTTCTGATCGGCGTCGAGCTTCGAGACGATCTGGTCGCGAAGCGCCTGCGCGTCGGTCTTCGTCTTCTGGCGGTCGTTGTGCAGCGCGATCGTGTCCTGCCCGATGACCGACTTGTCGGCCCCGGAGTCGAGGTCCGTCTTCAGCTTCTCCCGGTCGGCGCGAAGAGCCTGGCGGTCCGCCTGGAGGGACGGCTTGGCCGCTGCGAGCGCCGCGTCGATGTCCGTCTTCTGGGTGGCGGACAGGTTCAGGGTCGCCAGGCAACGGCCGAGCCGCCGCGCCGCGAACGCGCCCTGATGCATTCCCATTCCCCGCCGTTCCTGCGCCGGGAGCGATCCCGCCGCCAGAAGGGCGACGGCGCCGGCCGCGGCGAACGTGAGAGCGATTCGTTTCATTCCGGGTCTCCTTTCGTGGGGCGCCCATCGCCCCTTGCCGTCTGTAGAGACGACGGAAACACCCGAAACGATTACAGGCCGCTAGCCTCTGGCGAACACGCCGTCCTTTTCCATCTGCGTCGTCACGGCCTGCGCGAGCTCCCCCACGAACTGTTCGATGCGCTGGGGGTCGATGGTCTTGCTCCGCCCGGCCCAGACGAGCTTGTCCTGTGTCAGGGAGTAAACGAGCGTCTCGACCGAGACGATCTTGTCGGCGGTCAAGTACCCCGGCTCCCAGACGGTGCCCCAGCCCCATCCCCAGTAACCTCCCCAGAACCTCGCGTAGTGGGGGCCGGCCCAGTAGCCAGGCTCGTAGCTGTACTGAGTCTCGGTGCCGGTGACGCGCATCACGATCACTCCCGCGAACCCTTCGCGGTCGAAGACGCCTCGCGCGAAATCGATGTCCCGGACGCGATCGTCGGACAGCACGGTGTAAGAGGGAACGCCCCGCGCACCCCGGGCGGTGATCTCGCGCGCCATCGCGTCCTCCGCGCGGCGCCGCACGGACGGGTTCCGGCTGACGAACACGGCGGCGACCTTCTGTCCGGTGAGCCGGAGCGGCCGCGCATCCGGAGCTTTCCAGGTGGACTCGAATGTGGTGGTCACACAGGCAAACGACACGATCGCCGCGACCGCGGCGAGAGCATGGAGCCGAAACTTCTTCTTCACGGCTGCCTCCTTAGCGGAAAAAATCTGGGAGCATTTCCCTTGCCACTCAGGCACGTCTTCTCCGCTGCGCTGGCGCTCTGCTGCGGCGGGCTATTGGGAGAGTGAGGCGGGTAAGGCAGCCTTAACCCCTCTCCCCCGCGGGCGGGGGAGAGGCCGGGTGAGGGGGGCGTGCTCTCGTGTGACAGCGATCAGAAGACTCCGCGAGAGCGGACACCCGATGGTGAGATCGTTAGATGAGCCGATGGCGAGATCTGCCGACGATCACCCGATAGACGCGCGCAGCGCGTCAGACCGCCTCTCCTCCGCCATCGGTCTTTCTTCCCACTCCGGCTGGGCCGCGCTGGTCGCCTTCTCCGGCCCAGCTCCCGACCCGGTGCTCCTCCTCCGCGTCCGTCTCGTGCTCGCGGACCCTGAGGACATTTCCGCGAAGCAACCCTTCCATGCGGCGGAGGGGATGCCTTTCGCCAAAGCGAAGACCTTCATCGGCGCCGCGATCGCGGACGCCCGGCTCCGTGCGCGAAGAGAGCTCGGCACCGCCTTGCGCGATCTGCGCAATCGAGGCTGGGACCCGGCGCGATGCGCCGTGCTCCTCGCCTCCGGCCGCCCGCTTCCCGCCCTCGAGAGCGTGCTCGCCTCGCATGCGCTGATTCATGCGGCCGAGGGGGACCACTTCCGCGACGCCCTCGCGGACGCCGCCAAACATCACGGGCTCGAAGTCGTTCGGGTTGCCCGCAAGGAGCTCGCTCAACGGGCGAGCGTCGCGCTCCGGGCTCCGGCGGAGAGACTCGCGGCCCGGCTGGTGATGATCGGGAAATCGGCGGGACCACCCTGGGGGCAGGACCAGAAGCTCGCGGCGCTCGCCGCGTGGATGTGCCTTGGTCGGGTCGGTAGTCGGTAGTCGGTAGTCGTCGGCTAGTCGCTCCTCAGCACGGCCAGCATCGTCACGTCGTCGAAGGATTCCGCGCCGGTGCCGTGGTCCGAAAGCGCGCGGTCGATCGCCGCGAGCAGGTCGGCCGCGGATCCGTGGGCTTCGGCGACGAGCTTCAACAGGGGCTCCTCTCCCAGGATCGCCGACGAGGAGCTCCTCGCGTCCGTAACTCCGTCCGTGAACGCCACGAAGAGATCGCCCGGAGCGAGCGCGACGCGGCCCACCTCGAACGCGCGGTCGGGCATCAACCCCACGGCCGGGCCGGTTGGCGCAAGCCGGCGCAGCGTGCCTGCGCGCTCGCGGAGCACCGGCGGCTCGTGCCCCGCGTTGACGTACGTGAGCGCGCCGGTGGCGGGATCGAGGATGCCGAAGAAGAGCGTCGCGAACATGTTCGACGCGCTGTGGGTGCGCGCGATGTAGTCGTTGGTGAACACGACGGCGTTTCGGACCCGCGCGGCGGCGCGTTCCACCGGGTCGTCCACTCCGGGGAGAGCGGGATCCACGAGATCCGCCGAGGCGCGGATCAGGCTCCGGAACAGCGCCATGAAGAGGGCGGCACCGACGCCCTTGTCGCAGACGTCAGCGACGACGAGCCCGATCCGCCCGCTCTTCAGCCTGAAGGCGTCGTAAAAGTCTCCCGCTACCTGCCGCGCCGGGCGGAAGCACGCCGCGATCTCCCATCCCTCTTCGCGCGGCAGCGACTCGGGCAGAAAGCTCGCCTGGATCTGGCGGCCGATCTCGAGCTCGCGCTCGAGGCTCCGCGCGTGCAGGCGCTCCCGGTCGCGGAGCTTCTTCTGCTCGAGCGTCGCATTGACACGAGCCTTGAGGATCACCGGGTTGAACGGCTTGGGGAGGTAATCGGTCGCGCCGAGCTCGATGCACCGGACCACGCTGTCGATCTGGTCGACGGCGGTCACCATGATGACGGGGATGTGCCGGCGGCCCGGATCCGCCTGGAGCCGCTTCAGGACCTCGTAGCCGTCCATGCCGGGCATCATCACGTCGAGAAGGATCAGGTCGAAGTCCTGGCGCTCCACCGCCGCCAGCGCGGCCTCGCCTCCGTCCACGAGAGCGACTTCGTGGCCGAGCTGCCGGAGGCGCCGGGCGAGCAGGTCGCGGTTGGCTTCCACGTCGTCGACGACGAGGAGCCGCGAAGCCGCCGCGTTCATACCGGGCTTGCTCAGGCGCGCGGAGCCGCGAGCAGGCGCCTCAGATACGGGAGCTGCTCTTCGGTGGCCCGTTCGCCCTCTTCGATCACGTAGGGGATCCGGTGCGTGTCGAAGAGGCCGATGCGCTCCGAGAACTTCGGCACGATCGGGATGATCTCGTTGTGGTGCGCGAGATTGTGGAACGAGAACTTCGCGCGAAGCAGGTTGTTCGAGGTGATGCTCGAGAGCTGGAAGGCGAAGCGCAGCAGCGACGTCACGTTCGCCTGATACGGGCTCTCGAATCCCATCGTGACGATGATGTCGGCGCCTTCCTTCATCGCGACGCCGACGGGCATAGGGTCGGAAAGGAACCCGTCGACGAGCAGGCGGCCGCCGATCTCCCACGGCTCGAAAACGTAAGGGATGGCGATCGACGCGCGAACGGCGTCGGCGACCGGGCCGCTTCGGAAAACGACCTGCTCGCCCGTGTGGAAATCCGTCGCGGTCAGGAAGAGCGGCGTCGTGGCGGATTCGATCGTACGGTCGCCGAACGCCGCGCGGAGCCGCTGCAGGATGAGCCTGTCATTCACGAGCCCGAAGCGCTCGTGGAACTTGACACCCGGCATGAAGGCGCGCACGAAGGCCATCCGAGATCGCTTCCGGGTCAGCTCCTTCGTCCAGAGCCTGCGGGTCATCTCCTCCGCCACCGCCACCTCGTAGCCGAGCCCCATCAGCGCGGCATAAAGGCTTCCGCCGCTGCACCCGACGAGAAGGTCGATCGCGATCTTCTCCCGCTGGAGCACCTTCAGCAGGCCGAGGGCGGCCGCGCATTTGACGCTGCCCGATCCGATGACGACCGCGACGCGGGGCTGGCTGCCGTTCCCGACGCGCTGCGGGCGGGTCTCGGGAGCGGCGACGCCCTCGACGGCGCTCATGCGCCGAAGCTTTCCGCCGCCGCGTTGACGTCGTCGTAGAGCTTCAGAATGCCTGTGAACCCGGAGAGGTCGAGCACGCGGAAGACGTCGGGCCGCACGGCCGCAAGCCGCAGGTCCCCGCCGCGTCTTCGCGCCTCCTTCACCGTCTCGAGCAGAGCGCGCAGTCCCGCGCTGCTCGTGTACTCGACCGCGGCGAAGTCGCCGACGAGGCGGATCCGGCCGCCGCCGACCTCCTCCCGGAAGGCTGCTGAAAGCTCGGGCGCGGTGGCACCGTCCACGCTGCCCGCTACCGTGACGACCGTCACCGTTTCTCGCCGGTCTACCGTGATTTCCATGTCGGGTCCTCGATCTTCTGGATTTTCTTGACGAGCGTGAGGCGGTTGCCGCCGCTCGCTGCCGGCTCGTAACGGATCTCGTCCACGCACGATCGGATCAGGTGCCATCCCAGTCCGCCGATCCGGCGGTCTTCCCAGCCAGCCGAGAGATCGGGCGCAGCGATGCCGCTCGGATCGAATGGACGGCCCCGGTCTTCGACGACGACGGTCAGCGTGCCGCCGTCCCGCGCGGTCGAAAGCCGGATCGTTCCGGCGCTGCCCGCGTAACCATGCTCGATCACGTTGGTGCATGCCTCGTCCACCGCGAGCTTCAGGTCACCGCAGGACCGGGCGTCTCCACCCGCGGCGCGGCACTCCTCTTCCACGAGAGCGCGAAGGCGGGGAAGGTTCTCGAGATTCGCCTCGACCTCCCATTGCCGGTTCAGAGAGAAGGTCTCCGGTTCAGGAGCGCCTCGATCTTGCCGAGCAGCCGCGGCAGCTCGACCGGTTTCGTGTCGAAGTCGTCGCATCCGGACTGGCGGGCCCGCGTCTCGTCGTCCTTCATCGCATGCGCGGAGAGCCCGATGACGGGGATCGAGGCGGTGTCGCGCTTCGCCTTGATGCGCCGGGTCGCCTCCCAGCCGTCCATCACGGGAAGGGAGAGGTCCATCAGGATGAGGTCCGGGACCTCCGACTCGGCCTTCGCGACGCCCTCTTCTCCGTGGACGGCTGAAACGACCTCGTAGCCGCTTCGAGCGAGCCGCCGCGACAGCATGTCGCGGTTCATCTCGTTGTCTTCGACGATCAGGATCTTGGACAAAGGCTCCTCCAGAAACCGCCGCGCTCACGCGACGCGATCCGTGCGGAATTTCCCGAATGCCGCGATCAGGCGTTCCTGGTCGACCGGCTTGACGAAGTAATCGGACGCCCCGAGGGCGATGGCGCGATCCCGTTCATCGGCGATCGTCACGACCAGGACCGGCGTCGTCGAGACGGCCGGGTCGCTTTTCAGCGTCTCCAGGAGCGTCCAACCGTCCGCTCCCGGCATGATGACGTCGAGGGTGATCACGTCGGGCTTCCTTTCGCGCGCGAGCCGGAGCCCCTCATCGGCGTCGCGCGCCCCGATGACGGCGACCCCCGCTTTCGAGCAGGTTCGAGCCATCAGGTCGTGCACATTCGGGTCCGGGTCGATCACGAGCACGCACTTCGGAAGCGCCGCTTCCGTCGGGGAGGCCGCCCGCGCCCCCGCGAGCGCGATGTCGGAAAGCTTCATGCGTCCGAGAGTCGAAACGCGCACCGACGTCGCCTCGCCGTCGAAGTTTTCGATCTCGCCCGGCAGTCGCACCGTGAACGCCGAGCCCTTTCCCGCTTCGGACTCGACCGTGACCTCGCCTCCCATCATCGTGCAGAAGTTCTGGCAGAGGGCGAGCCCGAGCCCGGTGCCGCCATACTTGCGCGAGGTCGCGGCATCGGCCTGCATGAACGGCTGGAAGAGCCGCGAGCGCTGTTCGGGAGTCATGCCGATCCCCGTGTCCCGGACGCGGAAGAGAACCCAGCTTCCGTCGAGCCGGTTCTCCCGCCAGACCTCCAGTGTGACGATACCGTTCTCCGTGAACTTTCCGGCGTTGGACAGGAGGTTCAAGAGGACCTGCCGGACTTTCGTGATGTCTTCCCTGATGGAGCCGATGTCCGGCGGACAGAGGACCTCGAGCCGGTTACCGTTGTTTTCCACGAGCGGGCGCGCCGTGCCGACGACGTCTTCGATGACTTTGCCCACGTCGAAAGTCTCGAGGTAGAGCTTCATCTTGCCCGCCTCGACCTTCGAGAGGTCCAGCACCCCGTTGATGAGGCCGAGCAGGTGCTTGCCGGCGTTCTGGATGCGGCGAAGGTCCGCGACCTGGTCCGTCTGGCCGGCCGCCTCGGCATCCTCCGTCAGCATTTCGCTGTAGCCGATGATCGCGTTGAGAGGCGTGCGGAGCTCGTGGCTCATGTTCGCCAGAAACGCGCTCTTGGCCTGGGTCGCCTGGCGCGCGGCGTCATTGGCGTCGAGCGCGGATTGCAGAGCCTTCTCGATGATCGTGTACTGGTCCTGGATCTGCTTCTTCTGGTCCGCGAGCTCCTTCTTCGCCTTCACGACGCGTCGCGTCTGGATGTGCGAGTGGAAGCCGAAGATCCCCATGAACGTGAGCGTGCCCGCGACCGAGAGCACGGACGTGATCAGGCTGTCCTCGGTGACGACGTGAAAACCGGTCACCGACGCCATGAGAAGGGCTCCCGCCGCGATCGAGCCGAGCGCCCAGACGGCGAAGCGCGGTCCGCCGACCGACAGGCAGGCGGTCAGGATCGCCGAAACGATCATCAGCGAAGGCAGCAGCGAGAAGGAGATGACCGCGGCCCAGCAGCCGAGCATGAAGCTGTCGAAGAGAAGGTTGGCGAGCTCCGCGCGTTTGCTGTCGCGGGCGCGGCTCGCCACGAGATACGCGATCTGCGGCCACAGCAATCCGGTGAAGACGATTGCCGCCCACAAGAGCGGCCCCTGTGGTTTGTCGAGGAAGTGCGCGATGACGGTGAACGCCACGATGAGCATCGCGGGCACGCGCACGCGGTAGTCGAGCCCGACGAGTGGATGGATCCGCTCGCGATCCTCCGGGGCGGGAGTCCGGCGCACGGCGGCAGTGCTCATGGAGTGTGGGGCGTGACTTTATCGCAGCACACCGACGCGCGGGGCACGGTGATTGCAGTTTGCGCGCAGCGGGAGGCTGCATGTCCGACCTGTCACGCCGCCAGTTCCTCGTCCGCTCCGGAGCGTCGCTCGCCGCGCTCGGCCTCGGAGGCCGTTTCGCGTACGCCGCGAAATCAGCCCTTCCGAAGCCCGACAAATCCGGGATCAAGCACGTCGTCGTCGCGATGATGGAGAACCGATCGTTCGACCACTTTCTCGGATGGCTTCCGGGATCCGACGGCCGCCAGGCCGGCCTCATGTACACCGACACCACGGGAGCGTCCTACGAGACCTATCCGCTCGCTCCCGATTATCAGGGATGCGGACACCCGGACCCGGATCACTCGTGGGACGGAGGCCGCGTGGAATACGACGGCGGCCTCTGCGACGGGTGGCTGCGCGCGGGAACGAACGACCGGTTCGCGATCGGCTATTACACGCAGAGCGACCTGCCGTTCCTCGGCAAGGCGGCGCCGGACTGGACGGTCTGCAGCCGTTACTTCGCGCCGATCATGGCCTCGACATGGCCCAATCGGATCTACCAGCACGCGGGCGTGACTGACCGGATCACGAACGAGGCGTTTCCTTCCACGCTGCCGACGATCTGGGACCGGCTCGCCGCCGCGAAGCTCGACGGCCGTTACTACTTCAGCGACTTTCCGTTCCTCGGAATCTGGGGACCGAAGTACTCACCGATCATGCGGAGCTATTCGCAGTTCATCTCAGACTGCGCGTCAGGAGATCTTCCGGACGTCGCGTTCGTCGATCCGCCGTTCTACGGTGAGGAATCGGGCTCGTCATCCGACGACCATCCGCACGCGGACATCCGCGCCGGAGAGTCCTGGCTCTCTGACACCTACCGCGCCGTGACGAGCTCTCCCGAGTGGAAGCACACCGTCTTCATCATCAACTTCGACGAGTGGGGCGGCTTCTTCGAGCACATCCCGCCCTCCGAGGCGCCCGACGTGAAGCCGGAATACCGGCTCCGAGGCTTCCGCGTTCCGTGCCTGCTCATTTCGCCGTTTGCGCGGCGCGGCGCGATCGCGCAGGGCGTCTACGACCACACGTCGATCCTGAAGATGATCGAGTGGCGGTGGGGCCTCCCGCCGCTGTCCGTCCGCGACGCGAATGCGAACAACCTGGCGGAGGCCCTGGACTTCTCGATCACGAACCGGACGGCGCCTCTGTACGACGTGCCGCCGTTCGTCTCTCCGGCCTGTCCGGCCTAGGAGGCGTCGGAGTACCGAGCTTCTACTTCGATGAAGACCCCGGAGTCATCGACGCAGCTCCCGGAGCGGTCGGAGTCTGGCAGCGATATGCGACACCCGTACGCGCGCCTTCGGACGCGAGCACCACGTAGTTGGCGCCCTGCTTTCTCGCGGCCGCCGTCAGCTCGTCGTTGACGTCCGGGCTCGCCGTCGTGGTCTTGGCATCGATTTGGCCGACCTTCTGGCATCCCGCCACGACGGCCTCGGTCGTCGTGATGGATACGGGTGTGAACGCGTTCTGCGTGCAGGCCGCTGTGCCGGCGAGCGCCGCCAGCGACAACACGGCGCCGATTCGAACCGAGAGACGAGTCATTGTGACCTCCTTGGACCGGCTTCCCGTCCACATTGACAGGCCGCCGCGGGAATCGATTACGAACCCGGCGTTGAAAAGTTCAAAGCGCGCGCCATCCGATTTCGCCCTGTAAAGGCGGCGGACTGGCTGCACCGGGAACAGGAGTTGCAGAGTGAGGAATGCGACGGTGTCGTCTGCGTTCGTCTCGAGCGCAGCGCCCATTTCGTTCACTTTCGTCAGGAGCCTGCCAATGAGAAGAACTTCGATTTTCGCCCTGGGATTCGCTCTCGCCCTCACGGCGCTCGCTCAACAGCCTCCGCTCAAGCAGTCCGGCGGTCCCACGTCGAACGAGGCCCGCATCCGGATCGTCGAACCGGCCGAGGGAGCGGTTCTTGTCGGAAATGACTTCAACCTCGTGATCCAGGACCAGCAGTTCCCCTCCGGCACCGCCGTGTCGGCCGACGCGCAGCGCGACGCTGTTCGTCCGATTTACCAGCTCTTCGTCGACGACAAGGATCAGGGGAACGTCCCGATGGCCAACAACGTGGTAGCGGTGCACACGACGAGCTTCGGCCCGCACAAGATCGTGCTCCTCGCCAAGAACGGCGCCGGTCAGGTCATCGACCGCAAGGAGCTGAACGTGACGACGTCGGAAGGAACCGCGAGCGCTTCCACGGCTCCGGCGCGGCCTGAATCCACCACGATGTCTCGCGTCGCGCCCGCCCCGGCGCCTCCGGTTGCGGCCGCACCGGCCTCTTCCCCCGCGCCCGCTCCCGAGCCGCCGGCCCCCGCCGCGCCGGCCGCGAGCGCTTCGTCCAGGACGCTTCCGGCGACGGGCACCGGGTATCCGGCCGCCGCGGTTGCCGGCGTGCTTCTCTTCGCGACCGGCGCCGTCATTCGCCGCCGCCGCGCCTAGTTCCCGCCGAGACGCGAAGTCCTTCTTCCCACGAGCTGGAAGAAGGACTTCGGCTCGTCTTTCCGCCCGGGCCGGCGGCGCCTCCAGTCACTCGTAGAATCACCAGGAAGAACGGAGGAACCGATGCGCTTCATCGACGCCCGGATCCACGGAGTGCTCGACTTCATCACGGTCGGGATTCTTCTCCTGGGGCCTCTGCTCT
The DNA here is from genome assembly GCA_035631095.1 of Thermoanaerobaculia bacterium. GTDB lineage: Bacteria > Acidobacteriota > Thermoanaerobaculia > UBA5066 > Gp7-AA6 > JALYUA01. The sequence goes on along the minus strand of DASQJK010000166.1, from coordinate 1,387 downwards.
TCGGGCTCGGGGGCTCACCCGCGGCGATCGCCTACAGCCTCGCGGCGATCCACCTTCTGATGACCCTGCTGACGCGGTTTCCGATGGGGATCTGGAAGACGATCCCGTTCTTCGTCCACGGGATCGTCGAGCTGATCGTCGGAATCGTCCTGCTGATCCTGCCCACGATCCAGGGCTACGCGCCGGGCTCGCCCGCGCGGCGCTTTTACATGATCGTCGGCGCGATGATCCTGATCGTGTGGGCGCTGACCCGGTATGCGCCGCCGGAAGGAAGGAACGCCTAACGGGCCGCGGGCTTCTTCCTGCTCGCGGCAGGCTTTTTCTTCGGCTTCGCGGACGGAGCCGCGCGTGCCGGTACCGGCGCTCTTTCAGCCAGCTTGCGGGGCGCGACGGCGCGGTAGCTCTCGTTGATCCAGCCTTCGAGCAGGAACATCGGGACGTCATCGCCCGGCGCGAAGCTCACCGTCACCCAACCGCTCTTGCCGAGCCCGTAGTGCGTGGGTTCCGAAAAGGGAAACTGCAGCGCCATTTCGTTCGACTCGGGCAGCTTGACGGACATCGAAACGTCCGTCTCGTCCGAGCCGAGAAAGACGAACACCTTCTTCGCCACCTTGAACGCGCGCTCGCCCCACGGGAACTCCTCGCGCACTTCGGGGTAGCTCATGGCGATGCGGCGGAGCTCTTTCTCGAGCGGCGGCGGATTTTTCCGCGGTCCCTTGGGGTTCATGCGGGGAGCTTACCGGACGCGGTGTAATCCTGCGTCCGGCACGCGCGTTCTTTCTCGGGGAGCCTGGCCCTGTCTCCGGAGGCCGCAGATGAACATGAAAGCTCGCGATCCCTTCGTCGGATTCACCGCCGCCTGCACGCTCCTTCTAGCAGCATGCGCCACTTCGCCGGCGCCGTCTTCCCCGGCGCCTGCCGCAACGCCGCGTTCGGCGGAGGGAGCGGCCGCCGCGGCCGCCCCCGTCACGCCCGCGATGCTCGCCGGCAACTGGCTCTTCGAGATGAAGATGGGAGGGCGATCCGTCGAAGGCAGCCTCCACTTCGGGGTCACCTCGGGAGTCCTCGTGGGGACCTTCACCCGCTCCGATGGAAACGAGCAGGAGCTCAAGAACATCGAGATCAAGGAGAACGTCGTCACGTGGGACGTCGAGGGCGGCGGCGGCGGGAAGCAGCACGCGAAGGCGACGGTCGAAGGCTCGTCGATGAAGGGGACTCTGAAGCGCTCGGGCGGAGGGCGCGGCGGAAGAGGCGGAGGCAACCCCGACGGCGAGACGGGGGAGCCCGGCGACTCCGCTGCTCCTCCGCGCGAAGGCGGCGGAAGACGCGGCGGTCGGGGAGGAGGGGGAAGGCGCGGAGGCGGGAGAGGAACGACCGAGATCACTTT
>DASQJK010000165.1:0-2082 GCA_035631095.1 Thermoanaerobaculia bacterium | reverse complement strand
TCGATCTTCGAGATTCCCTCGGCCACGCGGTTCTCCCCGAAGAGCGTCTGACCCGCGCGCGCGGCGGCAGCGACGGACTCGGGCGGATGGGTCTTGGAGACGGCGAGGAGGGATACCGAAGCAGGATCCCGTCCTGCGCGTCCCGCCGCTCGGGCAATGCGCGCGAGGATCTCGGAGCGGCGGGCGGCGATGTCGATCGTCGAACGTCCGTCTAGGGCCCGATGTCCGGCCGTTCGCTCGCGTCGGCACCGAGGTTCGCCAGGCGGTCCGCCTTCTTGTTCTTTTCGCGGGGGATGTGGCGGATCGAGAAGCGGCGGAAAGTCTTCGCTCGCTTGACGGCGTCGAAGACGAGCGGTTTGAGGTGCTCCGCCTTCACCCGGAAGTTCCCGTTGACCTGCTCGACGAGAAGCCGGCTGTCCGACTGGATCTCGACCTCCTGGGCGCCGAGCTCGCTCGCCCGCGTCAGCGCGAGGAGCAGGGCGCTGTACTCGGCGACGTTGTTCGTCTGGCTGCCGAGGGGCTCGAACAGCTCTTCGGCGGGCCGGTCGCCGTCCGGCTCGACGTAGACGCCCGCTCCGGCTGGTCCGGGATTGCCGCGCGCGGCGCCGTCGATCGATGCGCGGAAGACCATTCGGAAGCTTTCAGCCGTCAGCTCTCAGCTGTCAGCCTGGAACCTCAACCTTGCCCATCCCAGTAGAGGATCCGTTTGCAGCTGTCGCAGTAGACGACCTCGCGTCCCGACTTCAGGATCTGCATCGCCGCCGGGCGGACTTTCACGTGGCAGGCGGTGCAGGACGCGGCCGAGACGCGCACGATCGCGAGGCCGCCCTTCTTGTCGATCAGGCGGTGAAATTCGGCGCGCTCCCTCGGTGGGATCTGCTTCTCGAGCTCGGCGATCTCGGCCTCGGCCGCGGCAAGCTCGTCGTCGATCGCGCGCTGCGTGGCCCGCCAGTCCTTCAGTTTCTCCTCGTGCTCCTCGGTTTCGCGCGGGAGGCTCTCCTCCCGGCCCGTCAGGTCCTTGCGCGAGCTCTCGATCTCTTCCTCGAGAGAGAGCACCCGATCCTCCGTCGCCCGGATGAGCTTTTCGACCCCGTCGATCTCGTTCAAGACCGCGCCGTACTCGCGGCTCGACTGGACGCTTCTCAGCTGGCCCTGATACTTGCGCTGCTTCTCCTGGAGATCGGCGAGCTCGCCTTCCGCCCGCCGGCGCTCGAGCTCGGCCTCTTCGAGGCGCTCGCGCAGCGCGCCGACCGCCTCGACGCGCTCGCGGTACTCGCGATCGACGTCCGTGAGCTCCTCGGGAACCGTGTCGCGTTCTCTCTGTCTGTTCTGGACGAATCTCAGGCGATCCTGCAGCCGGTACAACTGGTCGAGGATCCCTCTCAAACCCGGTCCCTTCGCATTCGCCCGGAAAAGAAAAAGGGCGGCCCGCTTAGAGGTCGCCCCTTCTTATCGTTCGAATCTTCTTTCCTGGTCGGCTTCTTTCGCGTCAATGCTCCCGTACCCCTTCTCGCGTCCCCACCCTGGTGGGTCCACTCGGATTCGAACCGAGGTCTGACCGGTTATGAGCCGGTGGCTCTGGACCGCTGAGCTATGGACCCCGGTCTGCTCGTGTCTCTTATATCAAACCGCCCTTCGGGTCCTCCGGCTCACCGTATCGTTTCCAAAAACGGCTTCAACTTCTTGGCGCGCGACGGATGCCGGAGCTTCCGGAGTGCCTTCGACTCGATCTGCCGGATCCTCTCGCGCGTCACGTTGAAGGAGCGGCCGACCTCTTCCAGCGTGTGCTCGGACCCGTCGCCCACGCCGAACCGCATCTTCAGGACCTGCTCCTCGCGGGGAGTCAGCGACTTCAGCACGCGGCGCGTCTGATCCTGCAGGTTCGAGACGAGCACGGCGTCGATCGGCGAGAGCACGCCGCGGTCTTCGATGAAGTCGCCCAGATGCGAATCTTCCTCTTCCCCGATCGGCGTCTCGAGCGAGATGGGCTCCTGCGCGATCTTCATGATCTTGCGGACCTTCGACACGGGCATGTCCATCCGCTTGGCGATTTCCTCCGCGTTGGGCTCGCGCCCGAGCTCC
>DASQJK010000164.1:0-4375 GCA_035631095.1 Thermoanaerobaculia bacterium | reverse complement strand
CGCGTCGACCTCGTGCTCTGGACGCACAAGATCGGCGGGCTGCATCAGAACGACTTCATCCTCGCGGCGAAGATCGATCGTCTTCTGGAAGAGCCGCGGAGGTCGACGAGCGGATTGGCGGGCTAGGTTTTCTTCCCCGGCAGGATCACCAGCACGAGCCCGATCACTCCCGCACCGAGCGATACCCAGCGGGCGGTCTCCCAGAAGTCCTTCTTGGCCTTTTCCTCCGAGGAGAACGTCGCCTTGAGCGCGCCCTGCACGCTGTCGTAGCTACCGCGCTTGGACGAGGCGACGAGAAATCCCGCGAGCCCCAGCACGAGGACGATCGCTCCGAGTCGGCGCATCGGACTCCTCCTCAGTATTTCGGCAGCGACGGGTCGATACGCTCCGCCCAGAGGTTGATCCCGCCCGCCAGGTTGAAGGACTTCGCGAAGCCGCGCTGGCGGAGGAACCCGACTGCCTGGGCGCTGCGGCCCCCCGTGCGGCAATACACGACGATCTCGTCCTCGGGCGACAGCTTCGAAAGGCTCTGCGGCAGGGACGCGAGGGGGATCTTCACCGAATCGGGAAGGTCGCTGATCGCGTGCTCAAAGGGCTCGCGGACGTCGACGAGCACGAGCGCGTCGCCGCGGTCGCGCCGCGCCTTGAGGTCGTCGACGGTGATCTCGGGGACCCGCGGCGCTCCGAACATCGCGGCGGACGATACCACCCGGGGGCCGAAGTCGTCGCACGCTTCGCCGACGTCGACGGGCGCGGTGATCGTCGGCGAGTTACCGCACACGGCGCACTCCGGATTCTTTCGCAGCCGCACTTCGCGGAACGCGAGGGAGAGCGCATCGACGAGGAGCAGCCGTCCCACGAGCGGCTCGCCGATTCCGAGCACGAGCTTGATGGTCTCGACGGCCTGGATCGTCCCCAGCAGTCCGGGAAGGACGCCGAGCACACCGCCCTCCGCGCACGAGGGCACCGCTCCTTCCGCAGGCGGCTCGGGATGCAGGCAGCGGTAGCACGGCCCCTTCTCCGCCCAGAAGACCGCCGCCTGCCCCTCGAAGCGGTACACGGAGGCCCACACGTTGGGCCGCCCCGCGAGCACGCACGCGTCGTTGACGAGGTAGCGCGCCGGAAAGTTGTCGGTTCCGTCCACGACGACGTCGTAGCCGCGCACGATCTCCATCGCGTTGGCGGCGCGCAGCCTCTCCGGGATCCGGACGACGCGGACGTTCGGGTTCGCCTCCTCGAGGCGCTCCGCGGCGGCGTCGACCTTCCGCCTGCCGACGTCCCCCGTCCCGTAGAGGACCTGGCGCTGCAGGTTCGACGCGTCCACGGCGTCCGGGTCGACGAGCCCGAGGGTCCCGATGCCGGCCGCGGCGAGATACAGCGCGAGCGGCGATCCGAGCCCTCCCGCCCCGACGGCGAGGACGCGCGCGGCTTTCAGCTTCGCCTGTCCCTCCGGGCCGACCTCCGGGAGGACGAGGTGGCGCGCGTAGCGGCGGGTTTCCTCCGGCGAAAGGGGCTGCGTTTCAGAGCGCGCGGAAGGCTTCATGCGCTCCTCTGAAGCTCGATGCGGAAAGTGCTGCCGGTGCGCGACACCTTCGGCGTCTCGAAGGGCGACAGCGCGATGGCGCCGCGGACGGAGCCGTCGATCTCGTCGCGGGAGAAGCCGTGGTGCCGCATTCCGCGGCGCATCAGGAAAACGGGGAGCGGAAGCCAGCCCCAGAGCGGCGCGCGGTCACGCTGGAGCTCGATCGCGGGCGCGTCCGGGTCGCCCTCGAAGATCCAGAAGCGCCCGCCCGGCTTCAACGCGCGATGGACGCCGGCGAGCCCCGCGACCGGCTCGTCCCAGTGGTGAAAGGTGAGGACGGCGATCGCGAAGTCGAACTCGCTCTCGAAGCGGGCCTCCTCCGCGCTCCCGACGCGAAAAGACAGGTTGGGAAGCGACGGTCCCTTCCCCGCCTCCGCGATCATCTCGCGCGAGGCGTCGATCCCGACGACGGCCAGCTGCGGGCGCGCGGCCGCGAGCAGGCGGTCGAGCCGGCCGGGGCCGCACCCGACGTCCAAGAGCCGGCCCTTCTCGATCGGGATCTCCGCGCCGATCCTTCTGTGGAGCGGCGCGACCATCGGCTCCGCCCATCGCCGGTAGAGCCGGGAGCCCAGCGTGCCGAACTTTTCGGGCTTCGCGCCCTTGAGGTTCACGGGAGAAGAGTAGTCCAGGAGGTGGTGACAGGTGTCACCGGTCTCCTGTCACCCGTCTGCCTCTTTCTCTCAGGTTCTCCTCCTCATACAGCCGCACGCGGGCGCTCATCACGCCGGCGCGGCCCAGGTAGCCCACGACGCGCGAGGGGTCTTCCCGCGCGACCACCGGCAGCCGACCGATGTCCCGCGCGAGCATGCGGGCGACCGCTTCGGAGAGGAGCTCGTCCGGATAGGCGACGACGACGGGCGAAGGAGTGCCGGCGTCGAGCACCGTGCGCGATCGGTCGAAGCCGCGCTCCATTGCCCGCATCAGGTCGCTTCGCGTGATGATCCCGGCGAGGCGGCCTTTTTCGTCGACGATCGGCAGGCCCTGGCGGCGGGAAAGGAGCGGATCGCCTCCCGCGAGGCGCTCGGAGAGCTCCGCCACCGTCATCGAGGCAGGGATGGAGCCGACGTCTCTATCCATCACCTCGCCGACGCGGTGGATCTCGAACGGATCGACGGAGTACTCCCGCACGAGGTGGTGGCCGCGGCGCGCGACCTTCTCCGTCAGGATCGAGCGGCGCAGCAGCAGCACCGTGACGGCATGCGCGGCGACGCAGGCGGCGAGCAGCCCCGGAAGCGCTCCGATGTCGTGCGTGAGCTCGAGCGTGAAGACGATCGCCGTCAGGGGTGACCGCATGGTTCCGCCCATCATCGCGGCCATCGACAGCATCGCCCAGTAGCCGGCGCCGACGCCCGGAAGAAACGGGGCCTCGAGCGCTCCGAGCGCGCCGCCCATCATGAGGAGGGGCGCGAGCACGCCGCCGGACGTGCCGGAGCCGAGCGCGATCGACCAGACCAGCGCCTTCATGACGAGGAGGAGGAGCGCCGACGAGCCGAGGATCTTCCCGGAGAGGAGCGCGTGGATCGTCTCGTATCCGACACCGAGCACGCGCGGGTCCGCCATGCCTCCGAGCCCGACGCACAGGCCGCCGAGGAGGGGCCACCACATCCAGTGGATCGGCAGCTTTCCGAAGAGGTCCTCGAAGAGATAGACGAGCCGCGTCAGGAGCCCCGACCCGAGCCCCGCGACTACTCCGACGGCGAGCGCGAGCGCCAGGCCGCGCAGCGGGAGAGCGGCGTGCGCCTCGAGCGGGAAGATCGGCCCGGGGCCCATCAAAGGGACACGCAGCGCGCCCGCGACCATCGCGGAGAGCGCGACGGGGATGAAGCTGCGCGGCTTCCACTCGAAGAGCAGCAGCTCGACGGCGAGGAGCACGGCGGCCACAGGCGAGGCGAAGATCGCCGACATGCCCGCAGCGGCGCCGGCGACGAGAAGCGTCTTGCGCTCCGCCGAGGAGAGGTGGAACCACTGGGCGAGGAGCGACCCGACCGCGCCGCCCGTCATGATGATCGGCCCCTCCGCGCCGAACGGACCGCCGGTGCCGATCGACACCGCCGAGGATACGGGCTTCAGCACCGCGACCTTCGGCTCGATCCGGCTGCGGCCGATGAGGATGGCTTCGAGCGCTTCCGGGATGCCGTGGCCGCGGATCTTCTCCGATCCGAAGCGGGCCATGAGCCCGATGACGAGCGCGCCGGCCACGGGGACGAGGACCGCGCCCCAGCCGAGCGTGTTCTGCGACGGCGAAACGGCCGCCGTCGAGAGGCGCTGGAAGTACGCGAGGTTGGTGATGAGCGCGATCAGCCACACCAGCGCCTTCGCGACGAGCGCGCCGAGGGCGCCGACGAGGATGGCGAGGAGCGACAGAAAGAGGACGCGGCGATCCGTCGAGAAATCGCCGAGGCGGTCCGTCTGTTCCGACATCGCCCGAGTCTTATCAAAATGCGGGCCATCGAATCCGTACGTCTCCCGGCGTCCCGAGAGAGGCCGAACTGATAGATTCCCCGCCCGGAGGGCCGATCTTGCTGCCTGAATTCCGCAATGAGCCTCTGACCGACTTCTCCAACCCCGGCAACCGGCAGGCCTTCGAGGCCGCGCTCCGAAAGGTGGAATCGCGGCTTCCCATCGAGGGCTCGAACCGAATCGGCGGGGAGCGCGTCGGGGCAAAAAAGTATTTCGAGTCCGTCAACCCGTGCCGCAAGACCCAGGTCATCGGACGGTTTCCGGAGGGAACGGCCGAGGACGCCAACCGCGCCGTCGACGCGGCTCACAAAGCGTTCGAGTCCTGGTCCCGCA
>DASQJK010000163.1:0-8487 GCA_035631095.1 Thermoanaerobaculia bacterium | reverse complement strand
TGGCCAGATCTGCCGACGATCACCCGATAGACGCGCGCACGCGCGTCAGATCATCCGCGGAAGAGTTGAGTTGACCTCCCGCAGATCTACTCTTCGCCGCCCCCGTCGAAGTTGAATCCTCCGCGCTCCGCTTCCACGATGAGCGGCGTCTTCTGTGTCTCCCCGGCTGCTTTGATCTCGACCGTGTACTTGCCCGGCGAGAGGTAGCGCTTGCGGCTCGCCCGCATCGGGTCGGACAGCAGGCGGTCGAGCTCCGGGTCGAGCGGCCGCTTCGGCGGCGCCGGCGGCGTCCGTTCCTCGGGTTTCGGAGCCTCGTCCGCGTCCTCCTCGTCATCCTCGGCCGTGGAGGCCGCAGTCGCCGCCGCCGCGGCCGGGGGCTTTGCCGCAGCCGGAGTTTTCTCTTTCTCCTTTTCCTTCGCGAGCGCTTTCTCCCGCGCCTTCGCCTCGGCAGAGTCCGCGAACTTCGGATCGGCCGAGAGGTCGTACGAGACGACGTTCATCCCGGCGACGGACGTGCCGTCGAGCTCCTTCCAGACGCTTCCGTTTTCGTCGACGATCGAGATGCGCGCCGGCGCGCTCGTCTTCTCCCAATAGGCGATCCGCACCACGGGCTCCTCGAGCGGCCACGTGAAGTACGGATGTTCGCCGTAGCCCTTCCGGACGCCGATCTTCGCCTTCTTCACGGGAAACGCGGTCAATGCCGCCGAGGGCAGCCCGTCTTTGAGTTTGCGGAGCGGCGCGGCGTCCGCGACGTAGACGCTGCGGCCGTGTGTCGCGACTACGAGGTCTCCTTCGCGCGGCTGCACCGCCAGGTCGTGGACGGCGACGCGAGGCAGTCCCCCGGCCAGAGCTGTCCAGGTGGCGCCGCGGTCGAGAGAAACGAAGACTCCGGCGTCCGTGCCGACGTAGAGGAGATGCTTCGCGCGGGGGTCCTCCCGGACCGTGTTGATCGGCTCGGCCGGAAGCCCCGCCGCGATGGAGCGCCACGTTTTTCCGTAGTCGGTGGATCGGAACAGATAGGCCGAGAACTCGTCGTCGCGATAGCCGTTCTGCGACACGTACACCGTTCCCTCGTCGAAGTGGGAAGCCACGACGCGCGTGACCCACTTGTCCTTCGCCAGCCCGGCCGAGAGGTCGCTCCACGTCGCCCCGCCGTCCCGCGTGCCCCATACCTTGCCTTCGTCCGTGCCGGCAAAGAGCACGCCGAACCGTTTGGGCGACTCCGAGATCGAAGTGATGGTGCCGAACGGCACGTCACCCTGCTCGCGGTTGGCCGTCAGGTCCTGAGAGATCGCCGTCCACGTGTCTCCGCGGTCGAACGAACGGTAGAGCCGGTTCGTGCCGAAGTAGAGGATGTCGTGGGAGTGCGGCGAGATGATGAACGGGCTGATCCAGTTGTAACGGAGGGGCTTCTCCCTCTTCTTCGCGGAGAACTCGGCTCGCGGCGTGATCCTCTGCCGCTCGTTGGTCTTGAGATTCAGGCGCGCGGCCGAGCCGAACTGGCTCGCGGCGTAGACGACGTTGCCGTCCTTCGGGTCGATCGCCACGCAGCTGCCGTCGCCGCCGTAAATCGGCCGCCAGGCCTGCGGGTCCGTTTTCCCGGCGTGGTAGTTCGACGGTCCGCGCAGGACGCCGTTGTCCTGGAGGCCGCCCACGATGTTGTACGGGTCGGCGTTGTCGACGGCGAGCGTCGTGAACTGCCCGACGGGAATGTTGTTGAGCTTCGACCAGGTCTCGCCATGGTCGTAGGAGACGTTGACGCCTCCGTCGTTGCCGATGACGACGTGCCGCGGCGACTTCGGGTCGATCAGGATCGCGTGATGATCTCCGTGGACGCCGCGCTGGTCGATTCCCTTGAAGGTGCGGCCGCCGTCCGTCGACGAGATCATCGGCACGCCGCCGATGTAGAGGCGGTCGGGATCCGCGGGATCGACTTCGACGCGGGCGAAGTAATACCCGTACGCGTAGAAGACTTTTTCGATGGGCTTGTCGTGGGTTCGCTTCCAGGTGGCGCCGCCATCGTCGCTCCGATAGAGCTCGAGCCCCACGATCGGCGTTTCGAAGAGGTCCCGGTTGCCGTCCTTGAGATACGCGAGCAGCTCCGGGATCGTGATGCGCCCGGCGGCCACGTCCTTCTTCAGCCGCGCCGCCTTGAGGGTCTTCGGAAAGTCGTTGCGTTGGAGAAACTGCGCCACGGCGGCGTCGTCGAGCTTCGCGAAGAGCTCCGGCGTCAGGCTCTTGAGACGGCGCGGAGTCAGCTCGCCCGGCGGAGCTTCTTCGTCGGGCGGCTGCGAGTCGGGCCGCAGTGCCTGGTTGTCGACGACCGCGTAAACGGTTTCCGGGCGGGACGCAGCGACGGAGATCCCGATGCGGCCGACCGTCGCGCCGGACGGCAGACCGCCGGAGAGGCGCTTCCACGTCCTGCCGCCGTCGGCGGACTTCCAGACTCCGCTTCCCGGGCCCGATTCGAGAAAGTTGGCCGCCGTCCGCGCGCGCTCCCACGTGGCCGCGTACACGACGTCCGGGTTCTTCGGGTCGCGCACCACGTCGATGGCGCCCGTGCGGTCATCCACGAAGAGCGCCCGGGTCCACGTTCGGCCGCCGTCCGCCGTCCGGAACACTCCGCGCTCCGGATTGTCGGTGTACAGATGCCCGACGGCCGCCACCAGCACGACCTGCGGGTCGCGCGGGTCCACGGAGACCCGCCCGATGTGGTGCGAGTCGGAGAGGCCGATCGGCTGCCAGGTCTTTCCGCCGTCGGTCGTCTTGTACATCCCGGTCCCCGCGTACGAGGTTCGGCTCGAGTTGCTCTCTCCCGTCCCGACGTAGATGGTGTTGCCTTCGGCGTCTCCGAGCGCGAAGGCCCCGACCGTGAGCGTCGGAGCGGAGTCGAAGAGAGAACTCCACGAGCCGCCGCGGTTGTCGGTGCGCCAGAGCCCGCCCGACGCGAAGGCGACGATGAGTGAATCCGGGCGTGCCGGGGGCGCGGCGAGATCGACGACACGGCCGCCCTGGACTTCGGGGCCGACGCTTCGGAACCGGATCGCGGACAGAGGTGAGCTCTTCTCCATCGCCTCCCGCATCGCGATCGCCCGGGATCGCGCCGCGGCGTCCATCCCCGTGCGGTGCGGATGGAACTTGCGGCGCTCTTCCTCCTTCGAGAGCGGCTTGTCGTCGCCAAGAACGGCGGAGCCGAAGCAGACGCCGAGCAGGATCGCGGCGGAAAAAAGCTTTCGCAATGGCGCCTCCTGGTTTGTCGAGCGGTGAATCTTAGCGCTCGGGGAGGTTTTCGAGGAACCGCTTCAGGTGCTCGCCCCATACCGCGGGCCAGGAATGCGTCCCGTGGCCTCGCGTCGCGGGGCCAGTCGGGATCAGGACGTACTGCGCCTTCTTGACGCGAGGGATGAGCTTCTCCATGAGGCCGAGCTCCGGCGGGTTCACGACGTCGTCCGCGGAGTTGATGGCGAGCACCGGCGCCTGGATCTTTTCGAGCGACGGGGAAGGGTCGTAATCGCGCGACGCCTCGAACGCGTAGAGGAAATCGTTGGCGTCGGCGCCGGCGAGACGCGCCTTCATCTGGTCGGCGAGCAACCGGTCCGCGGCGTCCCGGGTCGGGGCGGCGGCGTGCGTCTGGATCGGACTCGAGACCATCAGGAGAAGGATCTGGACGGCGGCCGTCAGCCCACGAGGTTGCGCCTCGTATTCGCCGCCCTTCCACTCGGGATCGGTCCGAATGTCGTCGGAGATCATCCGGCGCAGCATCCGGTTCCTCCCGGCAATCGCCGTGGGCGCGGAGGCCAGGGGAACCAGCCCGTCCATGAAGTCCGGATACTTCTCGCCCCACACCCACGCGTGCATGGCGCCCATGGAGGTCCCGAGGATGAGCCTCAGGTGCCCGACGTGGAGCCCCTCGGTCAGGAGGGCGTGCTGGGCGGCGACCATGTCGTCGTAGGTGTAGCGCGGAAAACGCGCGTGCAGTCCCTGGCTCGGGCGGCTGGACTCGCCGTGGCCGATCCCGTCCGGGAGGATGAGGTAGTACTTCGACGCGTCGAGAAGCTGGCCGGGACCGAAGAGCACTCCCGCGAAGTTCGGCGTCAGGAATCCCCGTCCCGACCCCGTCGTCCCGTGCAGGATCAGGACCGCGTTGCGCACGACGCCTTTCGCGTCGAGCCGCGGCGACCCGATCGTCCTGTAATGGACGGTCAGCTCGGGAATCGTCTCGTTGGACGCGAAGCGGAAGTTCCGGATGCGGAAGTCGCCGGAGACCGGTTCTGGATGGTTTGCCGCGAAGGCACCGGCCGCCATCAGGCAGGCGAGCAGTCCGAAGCCGAGCCGTGTTTTGATATTGTTCGCGGCCCCCGGAGGCTTCTCGCGACACATGAACAACCTCGTCTTTGGCGTCCTGCTGGCCGTCGGCTGCGCGGGTATCCTTGTCTCATTCGTTCTCGCCCGGAGGCGCGGAGTCTTTGCGCAGGACGGGTTCGCGGAGCCCAACCGGCGCTCGGCGGCCGTCGTCCTGCTCGGCGCCGTCCTCCTGCTCACGGTTGCGATCCCGTTCGCGGGAGGCCTCGCCGGCAACCGGGCGGATACGAAGAACCTCACGGTCGTGTCGTTGTTTCTCGTGCACTTCATCCTGATCGGCTTTCTCGCCTTCTACTATCTTCTATCGGGGCACCGATCCGTGTCCGAATTCCTGAAGCTGCGCAGCCACCGTCCCGCCGCGGACCTTTCCGCCGGGCTGCTGATCGGCGTTGCGGGATGGCTCCTGACGATCGTCGCTCTCGTGACCATCGTGTTCCTCTGGTTCGTGATGAGGCGGCAGGGCGTGGCCGGCGGGCCGCCGCGCGAGGTGAGCCCCACGATCCTGTGGATCGTCGCGCAGCCGCTCTGGATCCGGATCGCGATCGTGGTCTCCGCGATGGTGGTCGAGGAGCTCTTCTTCCGCTCCTTTCTGCAGACGCGCGTAGGTCCGGTCGCGGCCACGCTCATGTTCACCGCCGCGCACGGCGTCTATGGCCAGCCGCTCGTGCTCGTCGGCATCCTCGTGATCTCGACGGTTTTGTCGGTGACCTTCGTCTTGTACGGCAACGTCCTGCCCTGCATCGTCGCGCACGGGACGTTCGACGCGATTCAGATGTTCGTTTTGATTCCGCTGGCGCTCAAGGGAATGTCCGCGGGGGCAGGAGGCTAGGAGGCCCGGGCCGAAACCGCGGAGAGGATGGTCACGTCCGATCCGGTGCGGGCGACGCGCTCGTTGCGCTTTCGGCCCGTCCGCCACGCGGTCTCGAACCGCTCCGCGGCGGGGCCGCTCTCGAAGCGGATCCGCCACCGGTACGAAATGGCCCGAGGGGAGCCGAAGAACGCGATCCGGTCACCCCTCCAGCCGGCCGCGACCGCGTCGGCGTCCGGCTTCGGGATCGCCTTGCGGAGGAGGAAACGGACGCCCCACTCGCCGACCGTGTCCGAATAGAGGCGCCGCGCACCTTCCGGGCCCGATTTTTCTTCCGCGTCCGACAGCAGGTGCTCGGCCGGTTCGAAGGTGGCCTTGTCGTGCAGGATCGCGGAAGACGAGGCGGGAGGAGACTTCCAGAGGCGGTCAACCGCCGGCCATCCGCCCGCCTTGACGAGCCGCCGCACGTACGCCGTCCCTTCGACATAGGGGAAGAAGAGCTGCTCCGCGAAATAGTCGGGCAGGTCCTTCGGCAGGTTCGCTTTCTCGAGGGCTCCGGCCGAAAGAAGAGGGGCGAGGCTCTCCTCGACTTCCTCCGATTCGCCGCCCGGGAGCTCGGCGAGCGTGACGCGGACCATGACCAGGGTCGCCTCGCCCTCGAGCAGGCTCTCGAGAGCGAGCGCACGGTCGCCGTTCTCCTTGAGCGCCTTGATGCGCCGATCGAGCCGGAGGGATTCGTCCTGCAGCGCGTGGGTCAGCTCGTGCGCGAAAATCATCTTCTCCGCCATCGGTCCGCCGAGCTCGCCGGCGGCCCCGGCGTCGGGCAGGTGCTCGGCGGCTCCGCGAACGAGGAAGAAACGCCTCGGTTCCGGGTCGTAGAAGGCGATCACCTGCGAGGCGTAGAAGTCGATCAGCTTGTCGATCAGGTTGGGCGTCTCATCGAAAAACCCGAGCGCCACGAGGGTCGCCATGGTGTTTTCCGGAGAGGCGGGGAAGCCCTCGAAGACCTTGGCCTTCAGGACACGCCGCAGCTCGACGCCGTCGATCTCGCTCGCGGGAACGGCTTTTTCGAACTTCCGGCCCCGGACGCGCTCGACGGCGCGGGCGACCTCCTCGACGCGCGCCGGGAGCAGAGCGCTCGCCGTCGCGCCTGGTCCGGCGCCGGCGGCGAGAGCCGAAAGGAGGGAAATACCGGCGCCCGCGAGGGCGGCGGCCCGGAGCCGCCAGGGGCGTTTCACCTGCCGAGGGTAACCGGAAAGCCGGGAACGGCCGCTATATCTTTCCGGAGATCCTTTCGGCTAAGATCCGCCCGGCTTTCGACCCGCACCATACGAATTGAATGAGTTCCTCCCGCTCATCCAGCGCCACCGGCCCGGTCCGGATGTCTCTCTCCAGCCGTTTCGAGAACATCGAAATGGCGCAGCACCTTTGCGGCAAGTTGCTCGACGGACACGAGATTTCCGACGAGACCCGGCACTGGATCCTCATGGCCCTGCGAGAGGTGCTCGCCAATGCGATCAAGCACGGGAACGCGGGAGACCGCGCCAAGCGGGTGCACCTCGAGATGGACGTCCAGGGCGAAATCCTCCGAATCCGGGTTCGGGACGAAGGGGCGGGGTTCGATCCGGATAAAGTGGACGACCCGCTCGCGCCCGAGAACCGCTTCAAGACGTCGGGGCGTGGGATTTTTTATATGAAGACGTTCATGGATGAGGTCCGCTTCCAGAAAGCGGAGGGTGGCGGAATGGAAATCTTTTTGACGAAGAATCTGGCCGGCGGGAAGGAGAAGGAGGAAAAGGGATCATGAAAACGAGCGTGCGAGAGGGTCAGGGCGGCGTGCAGGTCCTCGACCTGAAGGGAAAGATCACCATCGGGGCGGGCGACGTGCAGTTGCGCGAGACCATCAACAAGCTGGTCGAGGAAGGCAAGAAGAACATCCTGATCAACATGCAGGATGTCACGACGATCGATTCTTCCGGGATCGGCGAGCTCGTGGGTTGCTACACCTCCGTGACGAACAAGGGCGGGAAACTGAAGCTCCTCCATCTGCCGCCGAAGATCAACGACGTCCTGACGGTCACCCAGCTGATCACGGTTTTCGACGTGTACGAGTCCGAGCAGGAGGCGGTGGCGAGCTTCGCGAGTTAACAGCCCGGTTCCGGCTGCGCCGGATCGTCCCTTCGATCGATTCGCCGCCCGCGCGCGGCCGGCGGTCGAAGAGGCGCTCGCCCGGGCAATCGCCCTCCCCGCGTCCGACGCCTCCGCGCTCTCCCGCGCGACATCGGACGCGGCGCTCTCGGCCGGAAAGCGGCTGCGGCCTCTCGCCACGCTCGCCGCGGGCGAGCTCTTCAAGGCGCCGCCGGAAGCCGCCATGGCCGCAGCGGTGTCCGTCGAGCTGATCCACGCCGCGTCGCTCGTGCTCGACGACCTGCCTTCGATGGACGACGCGCGGCGCCGCCGCGGCAAGCCGGCGATCCACGTCGCCTACGGAGTCGCGACGGCGGAGCTCGCCGCCGTTGCGCTTCTCGCCCGCGCGTTCGAGATCGCGGCCGGCGCGCCGAAGATCCCGGCGGGCGGCCGCGCGCGGATCGTCGGCGAGCTCGCGCGTGCGGTCGGCTCCGAGGGCTGCTGCGCGGGGCAGGCGGCGGACCTCGCCGCGGACCCCTCGAGGCTGTCCCTCGAGGAGCTGGAGTCGATCCATTCGCGCAAGACCGGCGCGCTCTTCGTCGCTGCCGTCCGGGCCGGCGGGATCTCCGGAGGAGCGCGCGACTCCGATCTCGAACAGCTCACCCTCTTCGCCCGCAACCTCGGGCTCGCTTTCCAGATCACCGACGATGTTCTCGATCTCGAAGGGGACCCGGCCGTCATCGGCAAGGACACCCTCAGAGACGGCCATCGCGCGAACTTTGCGACGCTCGTCGGGCCCGCGTCGTCCCGCCGGCTGGTCGAGGAGCTCCTTCAGGCCGCGGTCGCCGCTCTCGCTCCTCTCGGCCGCCGGGGAGCGCGGCTCGCGGACCTGGCGCGCGTGGTGCGCGACCGGCGGTCGTGAGCTCGCCGCCTCCGCTCGAGCTTGAGGAGGCGCGCCGCCGGCTCCGGGAGCTCGGGTATCTCCAGGGGAGAGTCGAGCGATACGTCTTTGCCCGGGCGCTGCAGGGCCGCGGCGGGCTCTTTCTTCCGGCGATCCTGCTCGCCGCATTCGCCGGCGCTCTCGCGTGCCTCGCGGCGGCCGCGGCGGGCGAGCCCGGCTTCCTCGTCCGTCCATCCGCTCCCGCGGTCCTCGTCGTCCACCTGTTCGGGGCGTTTCTCGCGCCCGCGGC
>DASQJK010000162.1:0-10093 GCA_035631095.1 Thermoanaerobaculia bacterium | reverse complement strand
TGTCGCCTTCTTTCGAGACGGGCACGTCCCAGTCGAAGTCTCCGTAGAAGTCGTACGGGTGCGCGCGGCGCACATCGTACGGAACCCCGGACGCGCGAAGCATCGGACCCGTAAAGCCCCATGCAATCGCCTGCTCGGCCGTGACGCGCCCCGTTCCCTGGAACCGGTTGCGGATGATCCGGTTGTTCGTACAGAGCCGGTCCACATCGTCGAGGAACTTCGGAATCGACTCGAGGAGCGCGCGGCAGCGGGCGACGAAGTCATCGGGCACGTCGATCGCGAGGCCGCCGACCCGGACGTAGGACACCGTCAGTCTCGCCCCGCAACATGCCTCGAGGAGGCCGTAGATGTTCTCCCGGTTCTGGAAGAGGTACCAGAAGTTGGTGAGCGCGCCCATGTCGACGAGGTTCGCGCCGATGTTCACGCAGTGATCCATGATCCGCGAGAACTCCGACAGGATGGTCCGGATCAGGACGCCCCGCTTCGGGATCTCGATGCCGAGCATCTTCTCGACCGTGCGCACGTACGCGACCCCGTTGATCATGGCCGACACGTAGTTCAGCCGGTCCGTGTAGGGGATGACCTGGTTCCACGTGTGCGTCTCGGACATCTTTTCGAAGCAGCGGTGCATGTAGCCGATCTGCGTCTCGGCGCGTGTGATCCTCTCGCCGTCGAGCCGAGCGATCAGGTGCACGATTCCGTGAGTCGCGGGGTGAGAGGGGCCGATCGAGATCGTCTGTGTCTCGAAGTGGCCGGCCCGCTCGTCGGTCTCGGTCGCCCAGTCGGGCCACCGGAGGTCGCCCTCCCCGAAGTACCACCGCTGCCCCGGCGGATAGTCCTTCCGGAGCGCATTGCCGACGAACGCGTCGTGGCAGAGGATCCGCCGCAGGTTCGGATGTCCCGTGAACTCGTAACCGAACAGGTCGAAGGTCTCCCGCTCGAACCAGTTCGCGGCCGGCCACACCTCGATCGCGCTCGGCAGGACCGGCTTGCCGGCGTCGGGGAGGAGCACTTTCACGCGCATGTGCTCGTTCCGGGAAATCGAGAGCAGATGCACGACCGACTCGAAACGCGTCGGCCGGCCGGAGCGCCGCAGGTTGTCGACTCCGCACACGTCGAGGAGGAGATCGAACCGGCATTCCGAATCGTCCCGCAGGAACCGCGCGAGCTCTAGCCACGAATCCGGGCCGACCTCGACCGTGGGCATGTCGAGATCGAGCACCTTCGCGCGGCCCGCGAGAGGCGATGTTTCCAGGCGCCCCTGGAGCTTTTCCGCGAAGCCGGAGAGCGCGGAGGATTCGACGACGGTGCTCATGCGGCGCGGCTCAGGAGGCCGGCTTCTCGCCCGCCGGCAGCTCGGGCGACGTCCGCTCGCCCGGCGAGAAAGCGAATTTCGACCCCTCCGAGAAACGCGCGGACCGTGTGTCGCGGGACTTCTCCCCTGCCTGGATCTTGCGCTGAAGCTCCAGGATCCCGTACATGAGCTCCTCGGGCGTCGGCGGGCAGCCCGGAACGTAGACGTCGACCGGGATGATTTCGTCGACGCCCTGCGTCACGTGGTACGCCCGGTAGAAACCTCCCGACGAAGCGCAGACGCCCATCGAGATCACCCACTTGGGCTCCGGCATCTGGTCGTAGATCTTGCGAAGAGTGGGTCCGAGCTTGTCTACCACGGTCCCGGCCACGATGAGCAGGTCCGCCTGCCGCGGCGAGAAGCGCACGACCTCGGCCCCGAACCGTGAGAGGTCGTAGTGGGAGGACACGACCGACATGAACTCGATCCCGCAGCACGCCGTCGCAAAGGGCAACGGCCAGAGCGAGTTCGAACGCGCCCAGGAGACCATCGTCTCGAGCTTGGTCGTCAGGAAATCCGCGGGGCCGCTTTCGGGAGGCGCGGCGCCGTGGACGGGAAGTGCCCTGGAACGTCCGAACATACTCACGCGGCGATCATAACAACGCGCTGCGGGCCGGCGAAATTCGCCGGGCCCGTGCCGCCGATCAGCCGAAATTGACGGTGTAGGCGAGGGATTTCATGTCGGGCATCCGATCGAGATAAACGAATCCGTCCAGGTGGTCGATCTCGTGCTGAAGGACCCGCGCGTGGTATCCCGACGCCTCGAACTCGACCGGCTTGCCCGAGCGTTCGAGCGCGCGCACCCGAATGGTCTCGAACCGCGGCACAACTCCGCCCCAGAGAAACGGGACGGAGAGGCAACCTTCCGAATCGACCTCGCGCCTTTCTCCGACGCCCTCGTAGCTCGCGTTGAAATACGCGGTCAAGGGGACCTCCTCCTCCTTGCGCTTGCGTTTCTCGGGGTGCACCTCGTAGAGGAATGCGCGCAGCGGCGTGAAGACCTGCGGCGCGGCGATGCCGGTCCCATCGTACTCGCGCATCGTGTCTTCGAGGTCCGAGAGAAAGGGCTCGTAATCGCCGCGGGAGACGGCCTTCGGATCGACGTCCTGAGAACGCTGACGCAGGAGCTTGACGCCGAGCTTCGCGACTTTGAGGATCACGGTTTCTAGGTGGTGCCCAGGGACGGAATTGAACCGCCGACACACGGATTTTCAGTCCGTTGCTCTACCGACTGAGCTACCTGGGCGCTCACGGGGCCGCGAGTGTAGCGGGATTCCCATCCGGTGACAACGTGACGGCTTGCAGCGAGACAAGCGGTTCGGTGCGTGCCAGAATGCCCGGTATTCGCGGCGTCCCTCGACCTGGCCGGGAATTCGAAGGCGCGGCGGGGCGTTTTCGCCGCGAAGACTGGAGAAGACAATCGTGATGCTGCGCCTCGCCTCCATAGGGCTGCTGTCCGGTGCCATGTGCGCCGCCGGGGTCGCGACGTTGAACGCGCAGCAGGAGCAGGCGGCGCCGCCGAGGACTCCTGGAGCGGTCACGAGCCCGGGCAACGCGAAGTGGGCCTCCACTCCGGACGAGGCGAAGGCGCTAGCGGCCGCCGGCGGCAAGTTCGTGTATCTCGAGTTCGACCGGCCCGAGTGCGGCCAGTGCCAGCGAATGGATGCGCTGCTCTATCCCGCGTTCGACTTCGAAGCCCTCCTGATCTCGATGGTGCCCGTGAAGCTCTCGCTCGACTCTTCGGAGGGACGAGAGCTCGGCCGCCGCTACGGGATCCGCGAAACTCCGGCGGTCCTCATCACGACGGCAGAAGGGCGGATCGTTTTCCTGATGCAGGGCGGCTTCACGGGAACCAACGAGTTCTACCAGCACGTCCGGCAGGACCTCGCGGCCTATCGCGCTTTCTCCAAACGGATCGAGGGGCAGGACCTCAAGACCCTGGCTCCGAAGGAGGCTCTCGACACCGGACGCGAGCTTTATCAGCGCTCCGATCCGGCCGCCGCGCTTCCGCGCCTGCGGCGGGCCGTCAGTGCCCAGTCCGCGACGCCCGCGGTACGCGACGAGGCACGCGAGATCCTCGCCGCGGTCGAGCTCGACCTCGGAACGGTCGCCGAGTCGCGCCGTACGATCGACCGGCTGATCCAGACGACGAAGGACCCGCGGCGGCGGGAGCGCGCGGAGCTCTTCCGGGCGCAGATCCCGCTCGCGGAGAACAAGCCCGCGGAGGCTCTCGCGCTGTTTCGGAAGTTCGAGAAGGACCATCCCAATTCCCCTTACACGGAGCAGGTCCGAGCGATGCTCTCGCGGCTGACGGAGCCCGCACCGAAATGAAGCGTGCCGCCGCGATCGTCGCCGGACTCTGCATCGCGGCCCTCTCGCTCGCCGAGGCGCCGAAGCCGAACGAGATCGTGACGGTCGCGGCCCGTGTCGTCCCCGCCTCCGCCTCGTCGGCGTCTCTGCGGATCGACGCGCAGATCGCCGCCTCCTTCCACGTCAACAGCCACAGGCCCTCCGAGGACTACCTCATCCCCACCTCGGTCGCATTGAGCCTGCCTGCGGGTGTCACCGCCGGTGAACCGAAATACCCCGCCGGCGCGATGAAGAAGTTTTCGTTCTCGGAGAAACCGCTCTCGGTCTACGAGGGACGTTTCTCGATCGAAGTCCCGTTGACGGGCACCGCGCCTGCTGCCGCGCCGATATCCGGGAAGCTCAATTTCCAGGCCTGCAACGACACGCAGTGTTACGCGCCGGCGTCGATCGACTTCCGCGCCGAGCCGGCGAGCGCCGCCGTTTCCGGCGGAGCGGTCCCTCTCTCGCAGGCGCCGCCCGGCGCCACCGGTGGCCAAACCGGCGCGGCCGGAGCGTCGCTCGACTTCGAGCAGCAGCTCAGCCGGCGCGGCCTGCCGGTCGTGCTCGCCCTTCTCTTCGTCGGAGGCCTCGCGCTGAACCTGACTCCCTGCGTCTATCCCGTCATCCCGCTCACGCTCTCGTTTTTCGCCGGCCAGGCGCAGGGCCAGAACCGGCGCGTCTTCCGGCTCGCGCTCGTTTACGTGCTCGGGATGGCCACGACGTATTCGGCGCTCGGAGTCGCCGCCGCTCTTTCCGGCCGGCTCTTCGGATCCGCTTTGCAGTCGCCGTGGGTCCTCGGCGGCGTCGCTCTCGTCCTCGTGGCCCTCGCTCTTTCGATGTTCGGCTTTTACGACCTGCGCATGCCGAGCTTCCTCATGCAGAAAGCCGGCGCGCGCTCCGGGGTGGCGGGCGCGTACGCGATGGGCCTGCTCGTCGGGGTCGTCGCGGCCCCCTGCGTAGGCCCCTTCGTTCTCGGCCTCCTCGCGTTCGTCGCGGCGCGGCAGCAGGCGGGGCTCGGGTTCCTCTTCTTCTTCGTTCTGTCCCTGGGCCTCGGTCTTCCCTATCTGTTTCTCGGCGCGTTCTCGGGGAGCCTCGCCCGCCTTCCTCGCGCCGGCATGTGGATGGAGTCCGTGAAGAAGATCTTCGGATGGGTGCTCCTCGCGATGGCCGCGTACTTCCTTCGACCGGCGCTTCCCGGCCGGTCCGGGGACTGGATCCTCTGCGCGGTGCTCGCGGTCGCGGCCGTGGCGTTGATCGTGCGGTCGGGAGGCCTCCGGCCCGCTCTGCGCTTCGCGGCGGCCGTGCTCTTTCTCGCAGCGGCCGCGTTCTTTTTCCCGCGCAAGACCGGCGCAGCGGGGCCCGCCTGGGAGCCCTATCCCGCTTCGGCGGCGGCGGTTGCCGGGCGTCCTGCCGTCATCGAGTTCGGCGCGGCGTGGTGCGTGCCCTGCCGCGAGCTCGACGAGAAGACTTTCGCGGACGCGCGCGTGCGCGACGCGCTTTCGAGGCGCCGCCTCTACAAGGCCGACCTCACGAAGACGGGTTCGGCGGAAGTGGCGGAGCTCTCGGACCGCTACGCCATCCTGGGGGTGCCCACCATCGTGTTCCTGGACGCCGCCGGGAAGGAACGCGCCGACCTGCGCCTCGTCGGCTTCGAAGGCCCGGACGCGTTCCTGGCGAGGCTCGCGAAAGCTCCCTAGTCGCCTCCCTCTCCCTCGCCGGCGCCCTAACTCGCGACCCTGCCGAGCTTCTTCAACGCTTCCTTGGCGGCCTTGCGCTGCGCCTCCCGCTTGGATGGGCCGCTGCCGATCGCGAACGTCGCGCCGTCCCAGAAGACTTCGACGACGAACACCTTTTCGTGGTCCGGGCCGTACTCGTCGACGATCCGGTAGTCCGGCAGCGGCAGGCCGAGCGCCTGCGCCGACTCCTGCAAGGCGGTCTTGTAATCGTGGAAAGACAGATCGGCGAGGTCGATCCCCGCGATGTCGTGAGCAAACGTGCGCTGGATGAACTGCCCCGCGGCGGGAAGGCCCCCGTCGAGGTAGATGGCGGCCACGATGGCCTCGAACCCGTCCGCGAGCAGGGAGAGCTTTTCCGCACCTCCCGACCGCGCCTCGCCGGTACCCATCCGGAGATACCGGCCGAGGCCGAGCTCGCGGGCTTTGGTCGAAAGCGTCGCCGCCGACACGAGGTGCGCCTTGATCTTCGAAAGCGCTCCTTCCTGCAGATTGGGAAAGTTCCTGTAGATCAGGTCGCCGACCACGAAACCGAGGACCGTGTCTCCCAGGAATTCGAGCCGCTCATTGTTGGGCGACGGAAGGTCCCGCCGTTCGTTCGTGAAGGACTTGTGCGTCAGCGCCCGGACGAGGAGCTCCCGGTCGCGAAAGACATACCGGAGAGATTCCTGAAGCTGGGTAGGGCCGTCGGCGACAGCGTTGCTCACGAACCGCGTTTCTCCGGGCCCGATAAAGCCTTCCGGCACGGTGGTGCCGGAGGCCGGGGTCGAACCGGCATGGGCCTTACGGCCCTGGGGATTTTAAGTCCCCTGCGTCTGCCATTCCGCCACTCCGGCATAGCGGAGGATGGTAGCAGGGGACGTCGTCCCGCCGGTGCTTATCTACAGGCCTCTTCCCACGTGGCCAGAGCGCGCAGCGCGTCTTCTTCGGCTTTCGGATCCCGCGTCACGCCGGAGATCGCCGGCAGACACGCCTCGAGGGCGCGCGCCAGCTGCGCCGCCGCGTCGAGCTTGCGGATGATCCGGATTACGCCTTCCGATCGAAACGCAAAGATTGTTTCCCCGGTTTCCAGCATGGCCCCTCTGCGTACGGCAGCAAATCCGCCGCCGATCCCTCCTCCGAAGAGCAAGGAGCATGCCCCGTTGGAAACCAAAGCGGAAAAGTGTTGCGGGAAGGTGGTTCAGGCCGAAGAAAGGCGACGGGCGGATTCGAACCGCCGAATAAAGGTTTTGCAGACCTCTCCCTTAACCACTTGGGTACGTCGCCCCGGGACGCGGGATTTTACTCGAAGCGCGGCGCCGCGGAAGAGGCGCTTCAGCGCGAGGCGTAGTCGCGGATCAAGCCGGTGACGACGCCCTGGACGACCACGTCGCGGGCGTCGGCGAGGATCGGCTTCATCGTCGCGTTCGCGGGCTGGAGGCGGATGCGCGCGCCCTCGGAGTAGTACCGCTTCAAGGTCGCTTCTCCGCGGATGAGCGCTACGACCGTCTGCCCGTTCTGGGCATTGGGCCGCCGCGACACGACGACGTAATCGCCGTCGCGGATTCCGTCGTCGACCATCGAATCGCCCCGTACACGGAGGACGAAATGCTCACCCTTGCCGAGGAGGGACGACGGCACCTCGATCGCCTCGTTGTCCGGGAAGGGCTCGATCGGACGTCCCGCCGCAACCGAGCCGAGAAGCGCCACCTCCCGCGAGTTGCGAGCCTGGGCGTTGGCGGCCGGTGAGGGCGAGATGCCGCGGCTGCGATTCCACTGCCGCGAAAGTGCCCCCTTCTCTTCGAGCCGCTTCAGGTGCTTCTGAACGGTGCCGAAGGAGGACAGCTGGAACTTCTCGCGAATCTCACGCTGCGTCGGCGAGATTCCCTGCTCATCCCGGTAGCTCCGGATGAAGTCGAGGATTTCCTTCTGGCGTTTGGTGAGGTTCATTTTGAGCCTGATTTCGTTCGGAGTTTAGCACATTGCGGCATAATTAATCAGGCCGAGGGAACCACCGCGGTCGCCCCCTGGCCCGGGGAGCGGCCCATCGGCCTTCTCGCGCGCAAGAGTAGGCGTAAAGGAGGCGCAAGTCAAGGGCAATTTGCAACGCGCGCCGACGCTTCCAGTCGCGGTGTATCAGCTGCTCTATATTCGGGTTCGAACCCATGCCTCGCCGACCCGATACCGCGCCGTCCCGGCCTTCGCCGCTCCACTGGTGGCTCCTCATTCATCAGCTGCCTCCGAGACCGCTGTACCTGCGCGCCCGCATCCGGAACTCTCTCTCCCGGGCCGGGGCCATCGCCGTCAAGAACGCCGTGTACGCCCTGCCGCGGACGGACGCCTGTCTCGAGACGCTGCGCGGGATCGCCGCTCGCGCGGTGGGGGGCGGCGGCGAAGCCTACCTCTGCGAAGCGCAGTTTCTCGACCGGTCGGTCGACGACGGGCTCGTCCGGGACTCGCGCGCCGCGCGCGAGGCGGAATACGAGGAGCTCGCGCGTTCGCTCTCGCGAACGCTGGATCCGGCCGCCCTCGCGCGCGCACGCCGGCGCTTCGAGAAGATCGGGCGCATCGACTTTTTCGAAGCACCGGGCCGCGCACGAGTCGAGCAGCTGATCCGCCGCGCCGGACCGGACCGGCCGAGGAACCGCGCCGCGGCTCGGGGCCCGGTCTCCCAGTGGAAGGGGCGGACGTGGACCACGCGGCGAGGTCTGCACGTCGACCGGATGGCCTGCGCCTGGTTCATCCGAAGGTTCCTCGATCCCAGAGCGCGGTTCCGCTTCATCGACCCGAAAGAGCCGGCTCGCCGGGGTGAGTTGCGCTTCGACATGCCGGGCGCCGACTTCACGCACGAGGGGGACCGCTGCACGTTCGAGACGCTCCTCGTGCGCACGGGTGTGAACGACCGCGCGCTCGCCCAGGTGGCCGAGATCGTGCACGACATCGACTTGAAAGACGGCCGGTTCAGCCGCCCCGAGGCTCCCGGAGTCGAGAGGCTCGTGACCGGACTCATCCTCCAGACGCCGAAAGACGCGGCCCGCCTCGAGCGCGGCCTCGCGATCTTCGACGGCCTCTATCGTTCCTTCCGTTCCGCGGAAAACGTTCCGCGGCGCGCAGTCACCGGAGAGAAAAAATGAAAAACACAGCACGAGCAACTTTCGGGTTCCTGGCGGTGATCATGACGGCCACGCGGCTCCTCGCCGCGGACGCGGCGCCCGCATCCGGCGCGGAGAGCGACCGGATCCTCGGGAGCGCCGGAAAGGAGATGCCCGGAGCCGTGCGGCGGTACTCGTGGCCGAGAACGGATCTGCAGGTCGACGTCGGCGGAATCCGCGTCGAGCCGCCGCTCGCGCTCGGTTCGTGGGCCGCCTTTCATGAGGCCGGCAACGAAGTCGAGGTGATGGGCGATCTCGCGCTGCTCGGAACCGAGGTCGCGCCCGTCGTTCGGGCCCTCGAAGCAGGCGGGTTCGAGATCCTCGCGATCCACAACCACCTGATCGGCGAGACGCCCCGGATCGTGTACGTGCACTACGAGGGGAAGGGCGCCGCGGCGACGCTTTCCCGCGGGCTCCGCGCCGCCCTCGAAAAATCCGCCACTCCCCTGACGGCTTCGAGCGCCTCTTCCCCGCCGCCGCCGGAAACGGACAAGGTTTTCGCCCGGGTGCAGGACGCTCTCGGCCGCCGAGGCTCGATGGCCGGCCGCGTTCTCCAGGTTGGAGTCCCGAGGGCGGAGGCCATCCGGGAAGGCGGCATGGAGGTCCCTCCGTCGATGGGCATGGCCGAATCCATGAACTTCGAGCTCGCCGGCGACCGCGTCGCGACGACGGGGGACTTCGTGCTCACGGCGGACGAAGTCGCGCCCGTCATCCGAGCGCTCCACGCGGGAGGAGTCGAGGTCACGGCGCTCCATTCGCACATGCTGCGCGAGACTCCGCGCCTTTTCTTCCTCCACTTCTGGGGGATCGGTACACCCGACGCGATCGGCGGCGCCCTGAAAGCCGCGCTCTCGCGGATCGCTGTCGGCCCCGCCGAGCCCGGACCCCGCAAGTGAAGTGGGTCACGCGGCGGCGCATCCACGTCAATCGAACGGCGACCGGATGGCTGATCCGCCGCTTCCTGGACCCGGACGCGGAGATCCTCTTCGTGGAACCGGACGAAGTCGCAGGGATCCAGTCGAAAGGCGGCGCGATCGGCTTCGATGCGCCGGGCGCGAAGTATCCGCACCGGAACGCGAATGGGCAATGCTCGTTCGAAGCGCTGGTCGAAGAACGCCTGCCGGACGACGCCGCCCTCGCGAGGCTCGCCACGATCGTGCACGGAGCGGACTTCCCCGCTGAGATGGCCGTCGCGCCGGAGTCGCCGGGACTGTGGGCGATCAGCCAGGGATTCACCGACGTCGCGAACGATGACGCCGAGATCCTCGAGCGAGCAGCGTTTCTTTACGACTCGCTGTACGCGCACCTGACGGCAAGGAAGCGCCCCGCCGCGCGGCTCGACGGTCTAGAACGCTTCCGAGCTGACGACTCGTCAGCCCCCTGAGGGGAGCTCCCCGATCCAGAAGCCGCGAGCCTGGATCGCGGCTTCGATCTCGTTGCAGAGGGCGTCCGAGTACGAACGCGTCTCCGAAGCGCCGACGCTTTCAAAGGTTCCGGCGGATGCGTCGAAGCTCGGAATCGCCTGG
>DASQJK010000161.1:0-11456 GCA_035631095.1 Thermoanaerobaculia bacterium | reverse complement strand
CGGCGAGGATCCGGTCGAGCCGGCGCGCCTCCTTCACTTCCGGAGACTCCGGCGGAGTGACGTCCTCGTAGAGCTTGCGCGCTTCCGCTTTGGGAATCGACCGCGAGGCGACGCCGCGCACCACGAGGATCCGCTCATCGCCCCTGGGCGTCGTGACGGTGACCCGGTCGCCCGGGCGGACCTCCCGGTGCGGCTTGGCACGGTCGCCGTTGACGTCGACCTTGCCGCCCTCCACGGCGGCTTTTGCCCGGGAACGGGTCGGGAACACGCACGCGACGTCGAGCCACACGTCGAGTCGGACGGAAGGCACCTGGGAAGCCGACACCGCGGCGGAGTCGCCGCCCTCGCGCGCCTTCTTCAGAGCTCGAAACGCTCCTTCGCTCCTCCGCGCTCGGCCCGCGCGGTCTCCCCTCCCCGTTCTTCCGGAGGGGCGGGCGCGGCGTCCGAGCGGCGCGCGGCGAGCCAGCCCGTGAACTCGGGTGAGGCGGCGCCCGGCTCGACCGAGGGCCGGGCGAGGAAGTAGCCCTGTGCGGCCAACACTCCCTCGTTCACGCAGACGTCGAGGTCTTCCGGCTCTTCGATTCCCTCCGCAATGAGTCCAACTCGTCCGTCGCGGCCGACCTCGGAGAGAAGCCGCAGGACGGCGCGCCGGCGGGGATCGGATGCAATGCCGCGGGTGATGCCGCTGTCGACCTTGATCCACCGAGGCGAAAGACCGGCGCAGTACTTGATCGTGCCGTACCCGGAAGTGATGTCGTCGAGAGCGATCGACACCCCGAGGTCGTGCGGCACGCCGAGAGCGAGAGCCAGCCGGTCGAGGAGATCGACCCGCTCTATCTCGACGAGGTCGAGAGCGAGCCGCGCGTACGGGAAGTTCACCCGCTCCGCCTCGGCGCCGAGCATCGAGAGCCCCGTGTCCGTCCCCGTCAGAAGAGTCGGGTTGACGTTCAGAAAGAGCATCGAAGGCTCGGGCAGGCGGGCAGCCGCTTCGAGAACGAGCGTCCAGGAGAGACGCTCGAACGGCAGCTCGATCCCCAGCCGCCGCGCGGCCGGGAAGAGATCGGCGGCGAGGCGCGTGCCCCCGTCGGAGCCGCGGCCGCGGAGGAGCCCTTCGAAACCCAGAATGTCCCCGCTCGTGAGGTCGAAAATCGGCTGGAACTCGACGAAGAGGCTGCCGCTCTGCAGGACGTCGACCAGCCACAGGGCCGCGACCTGCCGGCGCGACTCGGGAAGCGGGGCCAGGTTCCCGACGGCGTCCCACTTCGTCTGGGCCGGATCTTCCGGAGCGACCCGGACGTGCTCGGCCAGAGGTCCGAGAGCTTGTGCAAGCCTGTCGAGGAGGTCGGGGACCGTCTTTTCGACGCCGATTCGCCGCGAGCGTCCGTAGATCTGCCCGCGAGACCAGGACTTACCGAGCGCCTGGGAAAGGGCGCGCTCGGCCTCGACGCCATCCGGGCGCACGAAGAGAGCCCGCGCCTTCCGCCAGCGATCAAGTCGGCCGAGAACGGAGCCGTCCAGAACGCTATCGGGTGGCAACAGAGAAATATTGTACGCCCGGAAGACGTCCTGCGAAGCCTGAATCGCTCGAGTCTTGCCCGTTTTCCCCGACTACCGACTACCGATTACCGACTCCTGGCTGCTAGCCTTCCTTGTCCTCGTACTGCGTTTTCAGCGACGACACCACCCCCGGGTCCGCCAGGGTGGTCGTGTCGCCGAGCACCCGCCCCTCGGCGATGTCCCGGAGCAGGCGGCGCATGATCTTCCCGCTTCGCGTCTTCGGAAGGTCGGCGGTGAAGAAGATCCGGTCCGGTCTGGCGATTGCCCCGATCTTCTTGGCGACGTGCGCGGCGAGCTCCTTCGAGAGGGGGTCTCCGGGCTTCGTGGCCGCTCCGGTTTTCCCCTTCTCTTTCAGGATCACGAACGCGGCGATCGCCGTCCCCTTCAAATCGTCGTTCACGCCGACGACCGCGGCTTCGGCGCACGAGGGGTGGTCGACCAGCGCGGACTCGACCTCCATCGTCCCGATGCGATGGCCGGCGACGTTCATCACGTCGTCGACGCGGCCGAGCAGCCAGAAGTACCCGTCCTTGTCGCGCTTCGCGCCGTCGCCGGGGAAGTAGACGTCGGATCCCCACCTGGACCAGTACGTCTGGACGTACCTCTCGTCGTCACCCCAGATGGTGCGCAGCATCGCGGGCCAGGGTCTCGTGATCGCGAGGTAGCCGCCGCCGACTTTCACCTCGTTGCCTTTCTGGTCGAGGATCGTCGCCCGAACTCCCGGGAACGCCTGCGTCGCCGAGCCTGGGCGCGTCGAGGTGATCCCGGGCAACGGCGTGATCATGATCATGCCGGTCTCCGTCTGCCACCAGGTGTCGACGACCGGACAGCGTCCCTTGCCGATGTTCTTCTGGTACCACATCCAGGCTTCGGGGTTGATCGGCTCGCCCACCGATCCGAGCAGACGAAGCGAGGAGAGGTCGTGTTTCTCCGGCCACTCCGTGCCCCACTTCATGAAGGCGCGGATCGCGGTTGGCGCGGTGTAGAGGATCGTGATGCCGTGCCGCTCGATCATGTCCCAGAAACGGTCGCGTGACGGCGTGTCGGGCGCGCCCTCGTAGATGAAGCACGTCGCTCCGTTCGCGAGCGGCCCGTACACCACGTAAGAGTGCCCCGTCACCCAGCCGATGTCCGCCGTGCAGAAGTAGACGTCCTCGTCCTTGACGTCGAACACCCACTTCGTGGTTGCGTAACAGCCGACCAGGTACCCGCCGGTCGTGTGGAGGATTCCCTTCGGCTTGCCGGTCGTCCCCGACGTGTAGAGGATGTAGAGCGGATCCTCCGCGTCCATTTTCTCGGGAGCGCACTTCGCGGAGGCTTTCGCCATCTCCTCGCTCCACCAGAGATCCCTTCCGTTCTTCCACGCGATCTCGTTGCCCGCACGCTTGACGACGACGACTTTCTCGATCGTCGGGGTATCGGAGAGGGCCTCGTCGGAGATCTTCTTGAGCGGGACGACGTTTCCGCGGCGCCATCCGCCGTCGGCGGTGACGAGCACCTTCGCACCCTGGTCGTTGATGCGGTCGCGAAGCGACTCCGCCGAGAATCCGCCGAACACGACGGAATGAATCGCGCCGATGCGCGCGCAGGCGAGCATGGCCACCGGCAGCTCGGGGATCATGGGGAGGTAGAGGGTGACGCGGTCCCCCTTCTTGATCCCGTGCGACTTCAGCACGTTCGCGAAGCGGCTGACTTCGCGCAGGAGCTCTCCGTAGGTGATCGTCCGCTGGTCCCCCGGCTCTCCCTCCCAGATGAACGCCGCCTTGTTGCGCCTGGGTCCCGACGCGTGGCGGTCGATACAGTTGACCGAGGCATTCAGTTTGCCTCCGACGAACCACTTCGCCTTGGGCGGCTTCCAGTCGAGGACCTTGCGCCAGGGGGCGGTCCACTCCAGCTCTTTGGCGAACCCGGCCCAGAACTTTTCGTAGTCCCGGTCGGCTTTCTTGTAGATGGCCGGGTCCTTGACGTTGGCCTGCCGGGTGAACGCCTTCGGAGGCGCGAACCGGCGCTTTTCGAGAAGCAGAGCTTCGATCGCCTTCTCGGGTTGGCTCGACATGAAACTCTCCTTTTGCCCGACGGGCCGCCGGAGCGGCAAGTCAGGCGGAGGCCGATCTTATTCCTCCGAGGGGGGGCCCGCCTGATTCCGTTTCTTCTTGACCCTTCCGCGAGAACTCTGAAAGACTTTTCCGCACGGAACCCCCTACTCACTCAGGCAGAGCTCGTCGAGAGCGGAATCCGCCGTCTCGGCGGCTCGCCGACGGGCTGCCCGAAGACCCTTCCGATGCCGGATTTCCGAGCGCAGCGGCGCTCTGTGTCGAACCCCCCGTCTCGCATCGTGTCGAGTTTCTATTGACCTAAAAGTCTCAACACGAGGAGGGAAGAGTCATGGCGACCGCTACCGTCGGCGCTCCGGTTGCGAGGGAAGCTGAAAAAAGGGTCATCTTCGCGTCCTCCCTGGGAACGGTCTTCGAGTGGTACGACTTCTATCTGTACGCCACTCTCGCGCCGTTCTTTGCGGCGCTGTTCTTTCCGCCCGGAAACGCCACGGCCGCCCTCCTCTCTTCGTTCGTCGCCTATGCGGCCGGGTTCCTGGTCCGCCCCTTCGGCGCTCTCGTGTTCGGACGAATCGGGGATCTCGTCGGCCGCAAATACACCTTCCTGATCACGATCATCTTCATGGGCGCCTCGACGGCGGCGGTCGGGTTGCTGCCCACGTACGCCAAGATCGGATTCCTCGCTCCCATTCTTCTCGTGATCCTTCGTCTCGTGCAGGGTCTCGCTCTCGGCGGCGAGTACGGCGGCGCGGCCACTTACGTCGCGGAACACGCGCCGCACGGCAAGCGCGGCTCGGACACGAGCTGGATCCAGACGACGGCCACGCTCGGCCTGCTGCTCGCGCTCATCGTCATCGGGTTCTGCCGCGTGAAGATGTCTCCCGACGTCTTCAAGTCCTGGGGATGGCGGATTCCCTTCCTCGTCTCCCTGATCCTCCTCGGATTCTCCGTGTACATCCGGCTGAAGCTGCAGGAGTCGCCGATCTTCAAGGCCATGAAGGAACAGGGCAAGGGCTCCAAGGCCCCTCTGACGGAGAGCTTCGCTCAGTGGTCCAACGCCAAGATCGTTCTTCTTGCCCTCTTCGGCGCGACCGCCGGTCAGGGCGTCGTCTGGTATGCGGGACAGTTCTACGCGCTCTTCTTCCTCACGCTCTATCTCAAAGTCGATTACTTGACGGCGTACATACTCATCGGCGTCTCCCTCATCATCGGAACCCCGTTCTTCATCGTCTTCGGAAAGCTCTCGGACAGGATCGGCCGGAAGTGGATCATCATGCTCGGCTGCCTGATCGCCGCGCTCACCTACTTCCCTCTGTTCAAAGGGCTCACGCACAACGTCAATCCGGCCCTCGAAGAGTACGCAACGAAGACCCCGATCACAGTTGCGGCGACGGACTGCTCGATGCACATCTTCCCGACGCCGAAGACTCGTTACTCCGACTGCGACAAGGCGAAGGACTTCCTCACGAAGAACGGCCTCTCCTTCAAGGACCTCGGAGCCGTGCCGGGCGAGACGGTCGTCACCAAGATCGGCGACGTCGAGCTGAAGGGTTGGAACGAGGACAAGTACAAAGCGGCGTTGAAGACCACAGGCTACCCCTCGACATTCGATAAGTCGCGCCTCAATTGGGTCATGACGATCCTCATCCTGTTCATCCTCGTGATCTACGTCACGATGGTCTATGGCCCGATTGCCGCTTTCCTCGTCGAGCTCTTTCCGACTCGAATTCGTTACACGTCCATGTCGCTGCCGTACCACATTGGAAACGGCTGGTTCGGCGGCATGCTGCCGCTTCTCGCAACGGCCATCGTGGCGTCACAGGGAAACATCTATGCGGGTCTCTGGTATCCGATCATCGTCGCGCTCATGAGCTTCGTCATCGGCTCGCTCTTCATCCGTGAGACGAAGGATCGCGATATCAAGGCGATTTGAAGACTCTCGAAATGCGACTCGTTTCGGCTGCTCAGTAAGGAGGAGACTATGGCTCGTCGGTTCCCAGGTCGGTTGCTTCCGTTCGCCGGGATCGCTCTCGCCCTCCTGATTCTGGCTCCCGGCGTGGCCCGGGCGCAGGTCGTGGTGAAGGTCAACGACACGGTCAACTTCCGCCTCGGATTTCAACTCCAGGGTTGGGCAGAGTGGCTTCAGGACCAGACGAGTGAGGGTTACCAGCAGAACTTCAAGATCCGGCGCGTGCGCCTGATCGCGGCGGGTCAGGTCGCGAAGAACGTCACGTTCTTCTTCCAGACCGACAACCCGAACATGGGCCAGTCGACGGGAACGACCACCAAGGTGCTCAACACAGGGTTCCTCGTTCAGGATGCCTTCGGCGAATGGCATCCGTTCTCCAACGACCTGTTCATCCTCGACTTCGGCAAGATGCTGCTCCCGTTCACGCGCAACTCCCTCCAGAGCACGTCGAGCCACCTTTCCCTGGACGGCGGCACCTGGACGTTCCTGCAGAGCGCACCCCTGCAGGGCGACGCCGGGCGCGATCTCGGC
The DNA here is from genome assembly GCA_035631095.1 of Thermoanaerobaculia bacterium. Taxonomy (GTDB): domain Bacteria; phylum Acidobacteriota; class Thermoanaerobaculia; order UBA5066; family Gp7-AA6; genus JALYUA01. Next base: position 5,345 of record DASQJK010000161.1, on the reverse strand, counting down.
ATCCAGTTCAAGAGTTATCTGGTCAACGATCACCTCGAGATCCGCGCGGGCGCCTTCGACGGCCTCCGGCTCGCGGCGACGACGGCCGGAGCCGGCTCGCGCAACCCGTACCGGTTGATGGCGCGGGTCGTCTACAACTTCTTCGACACGGAGAAGGGCTACGTTCCCGTGGGGACCAACCTCGGAAAGAAAAAGATTGTGGCGATCGGTGGAGGGTACGAGCACCAGGGCGGCATCGACTTTCCGGCGACGGCGACGACGGCCGAAGGAAAGGGATACACCGGATACGGCGGCGACTTCATGCTCGACTGGCCGGTCGGTCCGGGAGACATGAAGGCCGGGATGAGCGCGATCACGATGCATGCCGATTACATCCACTATGACGGCGGTTGCGGCATCAACCCGGCCGGTACCCGCGCGGCGAACTGCCTCCTTCCCACGCTGCTCCCTGAGGAAGAGCTTTTCACCGACCTCGGCTTCTACTTCAAACCGATCGAGCTTCAGCCGTTCGTGCGGTACGAGACGCTGGTCTTCAAGGATGCGATCGATCACGGCAAGAACATCCGCCGCTACATGGGTGGGTTCAACTACTACGTCGCCCAGCAGAACATGAAGATCACGGCGGCGTTCGAGCGCATCGTGCCGTTCTCGGCGCCCGCGACGGCGAAAACCAAGAATACGAATCACGTGGTGGTACAGCTGCAGTTCTATTACTTCTGAGGCGGACGAGCGCCAGGGGAGGGTGGAGATGAAGATGACGAAAGGCGGTTTGACGCGCCGGGACTTCGTCAAAGTCACCGGAACGGGGGCGCTCGCCGCGGGCGTGGGCGCGAATTTCCTGTTCCCCGCGAGAGCGGCGGCACAGCAGAAGACGCTTCGGATCATCCAGTGGAGCCATTTCGTTCCCGCCTGGGATACGTGGTTCAACGGAACCTTCACCAAGGAATGGGGTCAGAAGAACAACACGAACGTGATCGTCGACAACATCAACCTCGTCGACCTGCCGGCTCGCGCGGCGTCCGAGGTGTCGGCGAAGAAGGGGCACGACCTCTTCATGTTCCTGTCGCCGCCGGCGGCCTATGAGCCGCAGGTGATCGACATGACGCACGTCTACCAGGAAGTCGAGAAGAAGCACGGAAAGAAGATCGACCTCGCCCATAAGTCCACCTTCAATCCCAAGACGAAGAAGTACTTCGCGTTTTCGGACGCCTACTCGCCCGACCCGGGCAACTGGCACAAGGACTGGTGGACGGAAGCCGGTTATCCGAACGGCCCCGACACGTACGACGATCTGCTGAAGGGCGGCAAGAAGATCCGCGACAAGACGGGCCATCCGGTCGGGCTCGGGCTTTCCCAGGAGCTCGACACCAGCATGGCGATGCGCGCTCTCCTGTGGTCCTTCGGCGGCGCCGAGCAGGACGAGGCGGGCAACGTCACCATCAATTCCAAGAACACGGTCGAAGCGCTCAAGTACATGAAGGAGCTCTACCAGCAGACGGAGACGCCCGAAGTCTTCACCTGGACTCCCCCCTCGAACAACCAGGGGATGCTGGCGGGGCGCCTGTCCTACGTGGCGAACGCCATCTCCATCACTCGCCAGGCGGAGCGCGAGAAGATGCCGATCGACAGCAAGATCATGGTCAGCCGCGCTCTCAAGGGACCGGTTCGCCGGATTGCGGCCGAGCACGTGATGAACTGTTACGTCGTGTGGGAGTTCGCGGAGAACAAGGACGGCGCGCAGCAGTTCCTGATCGACTTCATGGATCATTTCCACGACGGATTCGTGGCGGGTCAGTTCTACAACTTCCCCTGTTTCCCCTCGACGGTGCCGAACCTCAAACAGGAGATCGCGAACGACCCGCGGGCGACGCCGCCGGACAAGTACAAAGTCCTCGGAGACGTGCTCGACTGGGCCACCAACGTCGGATATCCCGGTTACGCCAGCGCCGGCATCTCCGAAGCCTTCAGCACCTGGGTGATTCCGACGATGTTCGCCAAGGTCGCGCGGGGAGACGAAACCCCGGAAAACGCCGCGAAGGCGGCGGAGACCGAGTACAAACGAATCTTCGCGAGATGGAAGTAAGCTAACCGCCGCCTGGCGGAGTGTGATTCGCGCGTGCACGGCGCGAGGAGCTTCCCCGAGGGGAGCGCCTCGCGCCGTGACCTGTTTTCAGGAGCCTGTTTTCAGGAGAAAGAGTGGCAGTCGTCGAGACGAGAAACCTGACGAAAGTCTTCAAGCAGGGCGAGCTCGGAGCGGTCAACGACGTCAATCTGGTCACGCGCGAGGGAGAATTCCTCGTCTTCCTGGGACCGTCGGGCTCCGGCAAGACCACGCTGCTCCGGATGATCGCGGGGCTCGAGACGCCGACGTCCGGCGAGATCCTGATCGGCGGAAAGGTCGTGAACAACCTCTCCCCGCGCGATCGCCGGATCGCGATGGTGTTCCAGAGCTACGCGCTCTACCCGCATCTCTCGGTCTACAACAACATCGCTTTCCCGCTGAAGGCGCAGAAAGTCCCGAAAGAGCTGCACCGGCAGAAGGTCGAATGGGCGGCGGGACTGCTCGGGATCGGGCGGCTCCTGGAACGCAAGCCGCGCGAGCTTTCCGGAGGCGAGCGTCAGCGGGTCGCTCTCGCGCGGGCGATCGTGCGGGAGCCGGCCGTCTTTCTCCTGGACGAGCCGCTCTCGAACCTCGACGCTAAACTGCGCACGGCGGCTCGCGAGGAGCTCGAGCAGTTCCAGCAGCGCGTCGCGACGACCACGATCTACGTCACGCACGACCAGGTCGAGGCCATGGCGATGGGCGACCGCGTGGTGGTGATGAACTTCGGTTCCGTCCGGCAGATCGGAACGCCGGCCGAGGTCTACGACGACCCGGCAGACACGTTCGTCGCGACGTTCCTGGGCTCCCCTCCCATGAACCTCGTGGAAGTGGGAGACGTCATCGTCGGCTTCCGCCCCGAGCACTTCTTCCCGGTCGCGCAGCTCGCGGGCCGCGCGGCAATGCCGGAAGACCTGCGGGCGGTCGATCGCGAGGGTCCCTATTTCCCCCTGAGCTTCCGCGTGAGCCACGAGGAGTACCTCGGCGCCGAGCGGATCCTCTACGGGCACCTGGAGGGCGGCCGCTTTCACCAGAAAAAAGCGGTGTCGCGCCTGTCGTCGACCCACGCCGCGCGGTTCGAGAGCGGCTCCGTGTATGCCTTCGCGGTGACCGAGCAGCGGCTGAAATTCTTCGACCGCGAGAAGGGCGTTCGAGTTCCTCCCGTCCTCGACATCCTCCGCAAGCCATGACTGCGGTCGGCCGCCAGCGCTGGCTCGGGCCGGCGATGTTCCTCCCGTCGGTGCTCTACATCGCCGTGTTGATCGGTGTCCCATTCGTCCTGGCGATCCTGTACGCCTTCAGCGACGCCCGGATCGGCACCACCGGAATTCACCTCGTCGGGCTCGAGAATTTCCGGAGCATTCTCCACAGCCCGAGCTTCCACAAGGCCATCCGCAACTCCATCGTGTTCACCCTGTCCGCGCAGGTGATCGTGATCGTGTGCTCCAACATCCTCTCCGTCGCCCTGGAGAAGCCCTTCCGCGGCCGCGGGTTCATCCGGTTCCTCATTCTGCTGCCGTGGGTCGCGCCCGTGTCGCTCGGGACGATCGGCTGGAAGTGGATCCTCGACTCGATCTACAGCGTGTTCAGCTGGGTGTTGATCACCGCCCACATGGTGAAGCCGTACGCGGCTCCGATGTGGCTCGGTGAGCCCCACCTCGCGATGGCCTCCGTCGTCCTCGTGCACTGCTGGCGGTTGATCCCCTTCTCGACGGTGATCATGCTCGCCGGCCGCTCCGCGATCCCGAAGGAGATTCCGGAAGCGGCCGCCATCGACGGTGCCGGCTTCTGGCGCACGTTCTTCCAGATCCGCATCCCGATCATGGCGCCCATCCTCTCCGTCGCCGTCCTATTCGGAATCATCTTCACCTTCACGGACATGACGGTGGTCTACATCCTCACGGCCGGCGGCCCGTTCGATTCCACGCAGACTCTGCCGTCGCTCGCGTTCGCGACAGGAATCCAGGGCAGCGACCTCGCCGCCGGCGCCGCCATCTCGCTCTTCCTGGTCCCCGTGCTCGTCGCCGTTGCGTACCTGATGCTGCGCGTCGCCCATCGGGCGGAAGTCGTATGACGGGAAGGACCCCGCTCGGCAGGGTCGGAGGGAAGGCGCTCCACGTCTTCGTCCTCGCGTTCTTCACCATTGCGCTCGCCTTCCCCTTCTTCTGGATGGTGATCGCGAGCTTCAAGCAGAACGGCGACCTCTACACGGTGGAGAACAATCCGTTTCTCTTCAACCTCCCGCCCACGCTCGACCACCTCCGGTTCCTCTTCGGCCAGACCCGGTTCGTGCGCTGGCTGGGGAACACGGCGCTCGTCGGCGCGATCGTCGTCGCGATCACCCTCCTTCTCTCCGTCCCGGCGGCCTATGCGCTCACCCGCCTCACGGGCCGGTGGGGTCAGCGGCTCGGCATCGGGATCTTCCTGACCTATCTGATACCGCCGACACTCCTCTTCATCCCGCTCTCGAGGGTCGTCGCGATCCTGGGCCTACAGGACTCGATCTTTGCCCTCGTCCTCGTTTACCCGAGCATGACGATCCCGTTCTCGATCTGGCTCCTGATGGGATTTTTCAAGTCCATTCCGAGGGAGCTCGAAGACGCGGCCATGGTCGACGGGCTGACGCGGTTCGGGGCCTTCATCCGCATGGTGGTGCCGATCTCGATCTCCGGGATCCTCACGGTCGTGATCTTCAGCTTCACGCTCGTGACGCAGGAGTTCGTCTACGCGCTCACGTTCATCTCGCCCGAGTCGAACCAGATGATCGGGGTCGGAATACCGATCTTCCTCGTCCGCGGCGACGTGTATTACTGGGGAGCGCTGATGGCCGCGTGCCTCATCGCGTCGCTGCCGATCGCGATCCTGTACAACTCGTTCCTCGATCGATTCATCGCGGGGTTCACGGTCGGATCGGTGAAGTGATCGCGCGGCGCAGGCGCGCGATCATCCTGAGCGCTTGAGCGCGAAGGATCTGCCCGGCTGCTGCCTCGTCAGACAGTGAATCGTCCCCAGGCCCCAGACGAGGTCGCCGGAGTAGATGCCGACGACGGGACGATCGCGGAAGAGCTCTCCCAGGATCCCCAGCGCGTCGCGGTCCTTCGGATCGTTGAACGTCGGGACGAGCACCGCCGCGTTCGCCACGTAGAAGTTTGCATACGACGCGGGGAGGCGCCTCCCCTCGAACACGACCGGCGCCGGCATCGGGAGCGCGACGACTTCCGGACGGGATCCGTCCTCGAGGCGC
>DASQJK010000160.1:0-24145 GCA_035631095.1 Thermoanaerobaculia bacterium | reverse complement strand
GGACACGTGCTCATAGGCCGAGCGCCGCTCCTCCGCCTCGGCCCGCGCTCCGAGCGAGCCGGCACGGAGCGCCGGATCGTAGATCGACTGCCGCACTGCGAAGCTGAAGAGCGACGGCACCTGCCCCGCCACCATCACGGGCAGCCCCGTCGTGTAGCCGGGGTTCGTCGCGGCGTATGCCTCCGGTCCCCAGCGCGACCACGCGATGCGCTCGGACGCTCCGGCTATCTCCGCGTCCGCGCGGGCGACGGCGACATCCGGTGATCGGGCGAGCGCCATCTCGAGCGCCCGGCGCAAGGTCAGCGGAGGGGAGGCGGGAGCGTTCTGCGCCTGCGCCTTCGCGGCTAGACCTGCCGCAACGAACACAGCAAGCACGACGAGGACGCGGAAAGAGACGGTCCGTCTTTCACTCATAGCGCAAGGCCTCCGTGGGGTTCATCTTTGCGGCGCGCGAAGCGGGGACGACACCGAACAGAACGGTCACCGCGCAGGAGAAGAGAAAAGCGAGGATGGCGGAGAGGGCCGAGATCCGTACATCCACGCCGCGGCTGCGAACGAGGACTCCCGCAAGGGCCGGCAAGGCGAGACCGACCGCGACTCCGAGGATCGAGCCCATGGCGCCCAGGATCAGCGCTTCCATCAGGAACTGCCGCAGGATGTCCTTGCGCCGCGCGCCGACGGACATCCGCACTCCGATCTCCCGCGTCCTCTGCTCGACGGACGCGAGCAGGATATTCATGATCCCGACGCCGCCGACGATCACGGAGACGGCGGCCGCGAGCACGAACACCGCGATGAGACCCACCGAGATCGTGCGCGCAAGCCGCACGACCGTCGTCATGCTTTCGACTTCGTAAACCGCGCCCGGCCTGTGTCGCTCGAGGAGGACCTCCTCGACCGTCGAGACCGCCGCCGGCAGCGACGCGAACTCGCGCGCCTCGGCGAAGAGCGTCTTCACTTCTCTCGTCGGCCGGAAATACCAGGCGACCGTGATCGGGATCAGGATCGTCTCCGGCACCACGTCGCCGCGCCCCAGCGTGTCGACCGGCTCCTCGAATTCGCCGATCACCTGGAACGTCGTGCCGAGAGTCCGGATCGTCTTTCCGGATGGGTCCTCCGCTCCGAAGAGATCGCGATACAGGTCCCGGTTGACGACCGCGACCCGCGCGCGGCTCTGGACGTCGTCCTCGTCGAGAAATCGCCCCTTCAAGATGCGCATGTTCTTTCGGACGGCGGCGTAGTTCGCCATCACGCCGATCACGGTCAAGGTCTTCACCTGCGACTGCACGGCGACGTTCCCTCGAAGGACGAGGATCCCCGTCACGCCGGAGAAGAGGTCCGTCCGCGCGGCGACGGCCGCGACGTCTGCATCCGTGATCACGTCGTTCATAGCCGGCGCCGTCCCCGCGGCGACCGTCCCGCGGTAGTTCGCCCAGACGAGATTGGATCCCACCCCTTCGATCTGCCGCATGACGAACGCTCGTCCCGTGATGCCGAGCGCCACGATGAGGATGATGGCCGCCGTTCCGACGACGAGGCCCGTCAGGGTCAGCGCCGTCTGCACGGGGTGCGTGCGGAACCGCTGCAGCGCCGTCTGGAACGTCTCGCCCGCGACGAGGGCCACGCCGCGCTCTCAGTCCCTGCCGGACACCGTGACGCGGGCGCCATCCGCGAGCGGCGCCGCGCCGGGCAGGAGCACCACGTCCTTCTCCGAGAGGCCCGCGGAGACCTCCACGTCCGAGAGGCCGACGAGACCGACGGTGACGGGACGCCGCCGGGCGCGCCCGTTCTCGACCGTCCAGACGTATCGCTGCGAGCCGTCCCGCTGGAGCGCCGCGCGCGGGATCGCGAGGGCGCCGCGCTTCTCTCCCACGATGATCTGCACGTTGACGGCGGCGTTCGGCGGAAGGGAGAGGGCCGGGTCCGAGATCTCGCCGATCACTTCGCCGACCTGACGCCCGCCGACCTCGGTGATCCCGGAGGGCACGGACACGACGCGCCCCTCCCAGCGGCGGTCCGGCAGCCCGTCGAAGGTGACCTCCATGCGCTGACCCGGAGCGACCCGCGGGAGGTCGGGCTGATCCACCCGCGCGCGCACGCGCAGGTGCTGCGGGTCAGCCACGCTCGCAACCAGTTGACCCGCCGCCACCATTTCACCGGTCTTTCGAGGGAGGCCGTAAACGATGCCGTCCGTCGGCGCGCGGAGCGTCAGCCCCGCGAGCCTGGCTTCGAGCTCGCGCGCCGACTCGTTCGCGAGCCGCACGCGCGATGCGCCCGGACCGCCGGCGAGAGCATCGAGGCGCGCCTGCGCCTGGCGGACGCGGTCCTCCGACTGCCGGTACGCGAGCTCGTCCGCGTCCAGGGTGGCGCGGGGGATCGCCTTCTCGGCGAGGAGCCGCCGGTCGGATTCCACCACCGCTCGCAGGTGCTCCGACTCCCGGCGGGCGGAGTCGAGCTCGGAGGCGGCGCGCGTGCGATCCTCGGCGAGCGCGACCGCGCCCGAGCGGGCGGTCAGAGCCGACTGTTCGAGGTCCGGCTGAGCGAGGCGGACGAGGGGCGTTCCCCGGCTCACCCGCTGGCCTTCCGCCGCGGAGATCTCGCGCACGGTCGCGTTGGCGGGCGCCCGCAGCTCGCCGCCCGGCGGCGGCTCCAGGGTGCCGTCGCTCGTGATCGACACGACGAGGTCCTTGCGCGCGACCTTCGCGGACGGCACCGGGGGCTGCGAAGAGCCGCGGAAAGCGAACAGGGCGGCCGCGACCGCCGCAACGGCGGCCGCCGCGAGGATCCAGCGCCAGGGACTCTTCCGGGGCGCCGCGTCGTTCATTTCCGCCCGTTGCCGCGGCGCGGGGTCATTCCGTTCCGGATCTCCGGATCGGAGCCTCTTCGGCGGCTGTCTGGGAAAGGTCTCCCTCGTAGTAGTCGAGGCCCGAGTGGTCGAGGACTTCCTCCCCCACGAGGATCCGCAGCGTGTTCGTGAGCTTCAGATGCTGGATGAAGAGGTCGTGCTCCGGGCGCAGGTCCGGCCGCGACATCGGAGACTTGAAGTAGAACGACAGCCACTCCTGCAGGCCCGAGAGGCCGGCCCGCCGGGCGAGGTCGAGGAAGAGAATCACGTCGAGGGCGACGGGCGCGGCGAGGATCGAGTCCCGGCAGAGGAAGTTCACCTTGATCTGCATCGGCTGTCCGAGCCACCCCACGATGTCGATGTTGTCCCAGCCCTCTTTGGCATCGCCCCGCGGCGGGTAGTACTCGATCCGGATCTTGTGGAAGTAGTCGCCGTAGAGCTCCTTGTAGAGCTCCGGCTGCAGGATGTCGTCCAGGACGGAGGCCTTGCTCACTTCCTTGGTCCGGAAGGAGCCCGGATCGTCCAGCACCTCTCCGTCGCGGTTGCCGAGGATGTTCGTCGAGAACCAGCCGGAGAGCCCCAGCATGCGCGCCTTCAGCCCCGGCGCGATGATCGTCTTCATCAACGTCTGGCCGGTCTTGAAATCCTTGCCGGCGACGGGGACTCCCTTCTCCCTCGCGAGCTCGGTGAGGGCGGGGATGTCCACGCACAGGTTGGGGGCGCCGTTGCCGAACGGGACCCCCGACGAGATCGCCGCATACGCGTAGATCATCGACGGCGAGATGTCGGGAGCGTTCGATTCGAGCCCCCGCTCGAAGGCGGCGAGCGACTCGTGGGTCGGGCCGGGCTTCAGATACACCTCCGTCGAGCCGCACCAGAGCGCGACCGCGCGATCGATGCCTCTGGACGAACGGAAGTCCTCGATGTCCTGCCGGAGCGCCTCGGCGAGGTGGCGCTTCGTCGGCGCGGACTTGACGTGAGGGCCGTCGAGTCGGCGCACGTACGAGCGGTCGAAGACCGCGGGCCAGGGCTCGATCGCCTCGAGCTCCTCTCGCACGGGCGCCAGCGTCTCCGGGGTGAGCACGCCCGCGGAGAGGGCGGACTGGTACGCGTTGTCCGGGAAGATGTCCCACGCCCCGAACTCGATGTCGGAGAGCGGCGCGAGCGGGACGAGATCCCGGATCGCCACCCAGCGAGGATCCGTGCGTTTGCCGAGCCGCATGCGCTGCATCTGCGTGAGCGAGCCGATCGGACGGGCGAGCCCCTTTTCGATCAGCCGCACTCCGGCGATCAAGGTCGTCGAGACCGCGCCGAGGCCGGGTAGCAGCACGCCGAGCTTGCCGCGATGAGGCGCTATGTCCCGTTCGAGCTCCGGGTAGAACGACGTCTGATCGGTCATGAGTAGCTCCTTCCGAGTCGCCGCGTGGAAAGGTCGATGGCGACGAGCGCCAGAAAAAACGCGGGCGCGCCGATCGCGGCCATCACGAGAAACCAGTGGGCCTTTCCGAAAGCGGACAGGACCACGACGAGGTAGATGAAGTCGCGGCGCGCCAGCGCGTCCGCCATCCGCGAGAGCCGCGTTCCCGGCGCCCGGCTCACCGAGGTGAACTGCGGCGCGGTCCGCTCCCGGCCCTGCATCGCGAAGCGATAGACGAACGCCGCCGAGAGGAGAGTGCCGCCGACCGCGGCGAGCCCCGCGGCGACCGGCCACACTGGGGACAGGGTCCCGGAGCGGCTCCAACCGACGGCCATGCAGGCGAAGACCGCCGCATGCACGACGTTGTCGCCCCAGAAGTCGAGCACGCCGCCGAAACGCGACTCCTGAAACTTCAGCCGGGCGAGCTCGCCGTCGCAGCCGTCCAGGATCGAGTGAAGAAGGAAGAGGAGCGCGCCCGTGAACTGAAGGGCGGGCCGGGGCGACAGGAAGAACGCCGCCCCCGCGAGGCCGACGAGGACGCTCACGATCGTCATCGCGTTCGGAGTGACGGGCGTCGCCGCCAGCCGGCGCGAGATCGCGAGCGAGATCCGCCGTTCGACGTGCCGCGACATGAACCCTTCGTCGTCCTTGACGAGCGAGGAGAGCAGCCAGCGCTCGGCGCGCGGCAGGTCCGCCGTGGATCGGATCGAGAAGCTGCCGGCCGCGTCGGCGCGAGGCGCGACCGCCGGTTCGCCGCTCACGAGCGACTCGAGCCAGCGAGCCTGCGGAAGCACTCCGGGCTGGAGAAGGACGGTGCGGGCGGAGGCGGGCTCCGGATCGGAGGAGCGCGCGATGACGCGGGCGCCCGTTCCCTCGAGGATCGGCGAGAGATCGGTTCCCGCGGGCTGCTCGAAGACGGCCTGCATCCCCGCGCGGGCCGCGGCGAGGGCGATCCTGCGTGCGATCGGAAGTCCGAGCAGCGGCGTCGCCGGAGAGATGCCCTTCTCCCCCTCCGTCACAGGAGGCGCGAGGACGAGGAGGCGCGCCGGAGACCGGTGGCTGCTCACCGCGCCCGACCTTCCGAAGCGGCGCCCGCCGAAGCCGAAGTACCCGCCGCCGCGGTCTCCTCCCCGAGAGCCGTCGCGCGTTCGCCGGCGGCGAGCATCGCGCCTCCCAGCCGGCTCGAGGCCTGAGCGAGGCGGATCACCTCCAGGCAGACGGCCGATTCCTCGAGCGACCGGCCCCGAAGAGTCCGATCCGAGATTTCCGAAAGGAACTCGGCGGCCGTCCCCGCGAACCATTCCGGGTGATGGGAGCCGTCGGAGAGAGAACCCGCGAGCTCCCGACGCTCCGTCGTCCCTCGCGCTTCGATCTCGAGGGCTTCTCCTTCGATCCGGATGGCTCCGTCCGAACCGTCGATCGACACTCGATTCTTCCTTTCCGACGCCGCCCAGGTCAGAAAGACGTCGGCTCGGGCCTGCCCGAACTCGAGGCGGAGGTCCGCCGTGTCCTCGACCGGCGAGTCCCGGTGCTTGCGGGTTTCGAGCCGACCGCCGGCCCGGGAGAGGGGCTCTGACATCCAGCCCGCCAGCACATAGGCGGCGTGCCAGCCGTGGTCGACGAGGATCCCACCGCCCGAAAGGACCGGATCGAGCCTCCAGTTGGGAACTCCGGGCCGGGGCGCGGCGGCCGAAGGACGGTCACGGAGCACTTCCCAGACGCACCGGCGGACCTTCCCGATCCGTCGGGAGCGCAGGATCTCCGAAGCGAGCCGGATGGCCGGGGCATGCCGCCAGTTGTGGACGGCCGCGAGGACTCGGTCCCTGCGCCGGGCGAGCTCCGCGAGCTCCTCGAGCTCGCCTCGGTCGAGGACGAGCGGCTTTTCGCAGAGAACGTGCAGCCCACGCGTCAAGGCGAGGCGGATGACCGCGCCGTGCGCGGATGGCGGCGTGCAGACGTCGACGAAGTCGAGGCACTCTTCCGCGATGAGCGCCTCCGCCGAGTCGTAGATGGCGAACTCCGGATCGACGTCCGCGGCGGCATCTCGAGACGCGGAGGCGATGTCGGCCGCCGCCACGATCTTGACGTCGGAACGTGCGCGCCAGGCCGGCAGGTGGCCGTTGCGCGCCACGTTGCCGAGCCCCACGATTCCGCCGCGCAGCATCGCCTTGCCCGCCGCCTATTCCGGCTTCCGGCGAGCCGAGACCGCCGCGAGCGCTTCATCCAGCGCGTCCAGGCCCTCGAGCGCGGTCGCTTCGTCGATGACGAGCGGCGGGTTGATCCGGATCACGTGCGAGTAGCACATGGAGACGAGGCCGCGGCGCAGGCACTCGGCGAAGAGCTCGCGCGTCCACGCCTTGTCGAGCGGTTTCTTCGTGCGGCGGTCCGCGACGAGCTCGACGCCGAGGAGCAGCCCGCGGCCGCGGACGTCCCCGATGACGGCGTGCCGTTCCTGCATCTGATCGAGCCGCGCGCGCATGGACGCGCCCACCCGCGCCGCGTTTTCGGCGAGCTTCTCGCCCACGATGATCTCGAGGGCCGCCAGGCCCGCGGCAGACGCGAGCGGGTTGCCGCCGTAGGAGGAAGAGCTTCCGCTGGGATTGGAGAAGGGAGGACAGGCCGTCAGCTCCTCCGTCGAAATCAGCCCCGCGAGAGGGAACCCTCCGCCGATTCCCTTGCCGACCGTCATTACGTCGGGGACGACGCCTTCGTGATCGCACGCCCACATGGAGCCCGTCCGTCCGAACCCCGTGAGCATCTCGTCGGCGATGAGAAGCGCTCCCGCCTCGCGGGCGACCTCCGCCACGGCCGGGACGAATCCGGCGGGCGGCACCACGTTCCCCGCCGTCCCCTGGATCGGCTCGATCAGGATCGCGGCGACCTCGCCGGCGGTGTCGTCTTTCATCGTCCGGCGCAGCTCTTCCACGCACGCGACGCCGCAGTCGGGATAGGTCATCCCGAGCGGGCAGCGATAACAGTTCGCGTAGGGCGCCGTGTACATCCCCGGGACGAAGGGGCCCAGGCCGTGCTTGAAATCGCCGGAGAGAAGGGGCAGCACGCCGCCGGTCTTCCCGTGGAACGCGCCCGTGAAGCCGACGAATTCGTACTTGCCCGTGGCGGACTTGGCCAGCCGGAGAGCGGCTTCCACGGCTTCCGCGCCGCCGGAAAACAGCTGGATGCGCGACAGCCCCGGGGGCGTGACCGACGCGAGCAGCTCGAGGAAGCGGGTCCGAACCTCGGTCGTGAAGCTGCCGAACGTGAGCGCTTCGACCTGCCGTTTCAGCGTCTCGACGTAGTGGGGATGGCAGTGGCCCACGCTTCCGACGCCGATTCCCGCCACGAAATCGATGTACTCGTTGCCGTCCTCGTCGTAGAGGCGGGAGCCGCGTCCCTTCGCCATCGCGAGGCCCGAATACAGCGCGATCGACTGAAGTCCCGGCGCCATGTGGGCGCTCTCGCGCGCGAAGAGCTCCCTCGAACGGGGCCCGGCCTTTCGCTCCGCGCGCTCGGCGGTCTGCGGCCCTTCTCCGAGCATGCCCGTCATTCTGTCACTCCGGTTCGCGCATGTTCCCGGAACCGGGAGGCGAGGTGGGAGGCGATACGCCGGGCCGCCGCGTCGCGGTAGAGGGCGAAGCTCGGCCAGGCGTTCAGGTCTATGAGAACGATTCGGCCGTCGGGCGCGACGATCGCGTCGCCTCCGAAGACTTCGAGCTCGAGGCATGCGGCGGCCCGGGCCGCGGCCGCGGCGAGCTTCCCGGCGTCGAATGGATAACGGCGGAGCTCCTGGTCCCGGTGGTAGAACCACTCGAACCAGTCCCCTACACCGTAGAACTTCACGAGGTCGCCTTCGGCGTGCTCCTGCAGGATTGCCTTCCGGATCCCCCTCTCCGCGAGGGTGCGCAGCGCGTCGATCGCTTCCTCGGTGCTCGCGGCGCGGACCACGTCCCCCGCGGTCGTGTTGTGCACGTCGCCTCGCTTGATCCAGAGGCCGGAAAGTTCCCGTGAGCCGGAGGGCGCCCGCGGCGGCGGCCCGCCCGTGTCGGCGAGGACGCTCTTCGGGAACGGGATGCCCGCGCGCTCGAACCGGGCGAGCGTGCGGTCCCGGTACGTGTTGAGGATCCCCTCGGTCGTGTTGACCTGGCAGACGCCGCGCTCCTCCCACCGGGCGAGAACGTCCAGCACCTGCGGGCGCTCGCACATCACGAAGAGAAAGCCCGGCGGCGGAGAACCCGACGCGGAACGCTCCAGGACCTCTTCGGAAGACTTGAGCTCCACCTCGAAGCCTTCCGCCTCGAGCCGCTCGGCCGCGGCGCGCAGGATGAGGGCGTCGTCCGTCTCCCGGCCGGGAGAGTGCGCGAGCTCGCGATAGACGCCCCAGGCGAGCGGCCGCTCGGAAGCCGGGCGCGTCATCGCGGGGCCGCCGCGAGCTCTTCCGCGAGCGCCACGTCGCGGGATCGGTCCACGTCGATGACCTTCTCGATCTCGACGGACCAGATCGGCTCTCCCCGGTCCAGAAGCCAGCCGAGAAAGCTCCTCAGGCGCGCGAGCGATTCCGGAGCCTCGAGCCCCAGAGCCCGCGCTCGAGCCGAGAAGCGGTAGAAGCCCGCCGTGACGCCGTCGCCTTCCGTGCCACCGATTTCCGTCACGCGGCCGTCCTCTCCGCGCCGCACCCACAGAGGCCGTTCGTCGTCGACGAAACGCGTGACCCCGAGCACCGTTGCGTCACCGTGCCGGCGCGCCTCGCGCGCGAAACGCACGAAGTCTTCGCGCGGGCACCACGCGTCGACGGTCGAAAAGAGAGCGGGGCCGGCGGGAAGGGTCCGGGAGAGCTCCCGAAAAGTCTCGAGCGAAGACGCCGTCGTGCGCAGAGCGACCGCGATGTCGCGTCCGGGGAACCTCGTCCGCACGAATCGGGCGCAGTCTTCCTCCGCTTCGTTGAAGAGGATGGCGACCCTCTCCGCGCCCGCCGCGAGGAGGTTCTCGATTGCGTGCTCGATCAGCGTCACTCCTCCGACGGGAACGAGCGGTTTGGGGACGCTCCAGCCGTCCTGCCGGAGGCGGCTTCCTTCGCCGGCCGCGAGAATCCCGGCGAGCTCGGGTACGGCGCTCAGGGGAGAACCTCCGGCAGGTCTTCCAGCCGCGCGATCACCCGGTCGCCCGGGCAGCAGCCGTTGCCTCCGCCGTTCGCGCCCGGCCGCACGAGAACGTGCGCCATGCCGACTCCGCGGGCGCCCGCCATGTCGCGTTCGGGAGAGTCGCCGACGAACAGCGCCTCCGCCGGCTCGACGCCGAGCTCCTCGAGCGCGGCGCGGAAGATCCGCGGGTCCGGCTTGACGCATCCGACGTCGACCGAGTCGATCGCGGCGGAGAAGTGCGCCCGGATCCCCGCCTCCTCGCACGCCGCGAGCAGATTGCCGTAGAAGTTCGACACGATGCCGAGCCGGTAGGTGGAAGCGAGGCGCGCGAGAAGCGCCGCCCTGCCGGCCAGCATGGCGAGGCTTTCGCGCGCGAAACGCCGGGAGGCTCGATCGGCTGCGGCGCGATCGGCACCGAGCCGGGAGGCGAGCCCGGCGCCGAGCCGGGAGATTGTCTCGGAAAGCGTCAGGTCGCGCGGCACGCCGCCGACGAGCTCGTCGTCGGCGGAATAGAAAGCCCGGTCGAAGGGCGCGCGATCGAGCGTCCCCACCTCATCCGACCAGATCCGGAAGAACCGTTCCCTCCAGGGGACTCCGTCCGAATCGAGCGTGCCTCCGAAGTCGAACAGAAGCACCGACGGCGCCGTCACGGCCGGGCCTCCGAGGCCGGCAGGGCGACGGGTTCCGGACTCGCGACGGCCTTCCGGCGGCCCGCCGCGAGTACTCCGAGGCCCGGGAGTGTCCAGATGAGCTCGCGTCCGCGCCGGAGAACGCTGTATGCCGCGCCCTGGGCGGCTGGCAGGCCGAGCAGCACGAAGATCCCCACCCGCACGCCTTCCGCCGTCCCGACCCTTCCCGGGACGAAGAGGAACACGTTGTTGATCGTCATCGCGAGGGTCTCGATCGCGAAGGCATGCAGCCACCCGGACCCGGGCGCGAGGAGCCGCAGAATGATCCAGGTCTCGAGAAGACCGCCGCACCACCCCGCGAAACAGAAAAGAGTGGAGAGGGCGAATGCGCGGCGGCCGACCGCGTAGAACTCCGTGATTCGCATGTCCACGCGCTCCGCCGGCGCGACGAACCGCTCGAGCCGCCCTCGGAGGAGCTTCCAGCGGGCGAGCCGCCGCAGCAGCGGCGAGTAAGCGCCTCGCGGGAGCGCCCACGAGAGCAGAAGCAGCGCGGCCCCGAGCCCGAGCGTGGTCGCGACCGCGGCAACCTGGACCGCGGTGGGAAGAGGAAAGCGCCAGAGCGCGATTCCGACCCCGAGCGCGACGAACACCCACTGAGCGAGCATGTCCGCGTGCTTGTGGATGGTCAGCGACGCGACGGCGGGAGCGGTGCCCGGGGCGTCGCGCAGAAGATGCGCCTTCAGCGGCTCACCCGCCAGATTGCCCGGAAAGGCCACGTTGGCGGTATCGCCGGCGAGATAGATCCCGAAGAACCTCGGAAACGACGGCCGCGGCAGCCGCGGGTCGAGAACCAGCCACCATCCGTACGCGAAAGCGGCCTGCGCGAAGGTGTAAATGGCGACGAGGAAGAGGAACCAGCGGCCTACGCGCGCGACGTTGCTCGCGATCGCGGACCATCCGACTGAATGGAAGAGAAGCGCGAGAAAGACGAGAGCCGCCGCCGCGATCGCGATCCGGAACGTGCGGGACTCGTGGACCCGTTTCGGCACCGATGAACCGGGCATCCTCGCGTCAGGCGGGGTCGGGCCGCGTGGGGAGGAGCGCCTTCAACTCCACCGGGAGAGAGAAGCTCACGTTCTCCTGGACGGTCTCGAATTCACGGACGTCGGTCACTCCGAAGCGCTCCCGCGCATAATCGACCACCTCGCGCACGAGGACCTCCGGGGCGGACGCGCTCGCCGTCAGGCCGAGGACGCGCACTCCCTGGAGCCACTCCGGCCGTATGTCCTCCGCCCTCTCGATCAGGTGCGAAGGCACCCCGACCGAACGGCTCACCTCGCAGAGGCGGATCGAGTTGGAGCTGTTCGGCGCGCCGAGCACGAGCAGGAGATCGACGTGGGGCGCCATCGCCTTCACGGCGTCCTGCCGGTTCTGCGTCGCATAACAGATGTCGCCCTTCGCGGGGCTCACGAGCGCCGGGAAGCGGCGCTTGAGCACTGCGACGATCTCGCGAGTGTCGTCGAGCGACAGTGTGGTCTGCGTCAGAAACGCGACGCGCGATGGGTCGGGGACCTGGACGGCCTCGGCCTCCGCCAACGTGCCGACGAGCCGGATGGAGTCGGGCGCCTCTCCGAGCGTCCCGATCGTCTCGTCGTGCTCCTCGTGGCCGATCAGGATGATGGTGTAGCCGCGATGCGCGAAGTGAATCGCTTCGAGATGGACCTTCGTCACGAGCGGGCAGGTCGCGTCGATCGTCCGCAGTTTCTTCGAGGCCGCGGCCTCGCGCACCTGAGGGGAAATTCCGTGCGCGGAGTAGATGAGCCAGGAGCCGTCCGGCACGTCGACGACTTCTTCCACGAACTTCGCGCCCTTGGCGCGCAGCTCCTCGACCACATAGCGGTTGTGGATGATCTCCTTGCGCACGTACACGGGCCCGTCGCAGACTTCCAGGGCCCGCTCCACGACGTCGATCGCGCGCACCACTCCGGCGCAGAACCCGCGCAGACCCGCGACGAGAAGTGTGTCGACGCGGGTGGCGATCTCCCCGGCCGGCGCTTCGGTCACCACGAAACGATCTCCGCGAGCTTCTCGTCGTTCTGGTCGGCCTTCCCGGGCATGGCCGCGTTCGCTCCCGCTTTCGCGACGATGTCGGGCCAGAGCTCGAAGACGCGCGCCGCCAGCCCCTCCGGGTCAAGCCGGAAATTGCGTCGTTGGAGAGCCTGCGGCGAGTGCTCGATGAACTGATCGGGGATCGCGTGGATCCTCACGCCGGCGGGATCGAGCCCGCGCGCCTGAAACCCCTCGAGCACGGCGCTGCCGAAACCTCCCGCCGCGAGGTGCTCCTCCACGGTCAGGACCCGGGGAGCCATCCGCGCCGCGAGCTCGAGCATCTCGCCGTCGAGCGGCTTCGCGAAGCGCGCGTGGAGGACGCCGGACTCGACGCCCCGCGCCCTGAGCAGCGTCGAGGCCTCGACCGCCACCGGAACCATGGAGCCGTACGCGAGGAAGCAGACGTCTTTACCCTCGCGGATCACCTCGCCTTTGCCGACGGGGACCTTCCGGAGATCTTCGTCGAGAGGAACGCCGAGCCCGAGGCCGCGGGGGTAGCGGATCGCCCAGGGCGTCCCCGAACCGATCGCGGTGAAGAGCAGGTGCTGGAGCTCGTTCTCGTCTTTCGGCGCCGCCACCGTCAGGTTGGGAATGCATCGCGTGTACGTGATGTCGAACACTCCCTGGTGCGTCTTCCCGTCGTCCCCGACGAGCCCCGCCCGGTCGATGCAGACGGTGACGGGCAGCGCCTGGATCGCCACGTCGTGGATCAACTGGTCGAAGGAACGCTGGAGAAAAGTCGAGTAGATCGAGACGACCGGCTTCCAGCCTTCCTTGGCCATGCCCGCCGCCATGATGACCGCGTGCTCTTCGGCGATGCCGACGTCGTACACGCGCGAGGGAAAATGCTTCCGCACTTCCGCGAGCCCCGTACCCTCGAGCATCGCGGCGCTGATTGCCACGATTTTCGGGTCCTTGGCCATCATCGCGATCAATGTCTTCGCGAAGACCTGCGAGTACGTGTAGCGCGCTCCGGGCCCGGAGGAAGGCGACGGGCTTCCCGGCTGGTGGAACTTGAGCGGGTTGTCCTCCGCGAGCTTGTAGCCGCGCCCCTTGTGCGTCAGCGCGTGGAGAACGACGGGTGTCCCGTCGCGGGAGATCTCCTTGACGCTCTTCAGCGCCTCTTCGAGCTCGGCGAGGTTGTGGCCGTCGATCGGGCCGATGTACTGCAGGCCCATCTCCTCCCAGATCAGGTTCGGAAGGAAGAGGCCTTCGACGGAGGTCTTGATCTTGCGCGCGATCCCCCACGCCTCTTCTCCGAGCGGCAGCTTCGAGAGGAGCTTCTGGCCCGCCTCGGTGAGCTTCTGGTACTTCGGATGGAGCATGAGCCGATTGCGCCAGTGGGTCAGCCAGCCGATGTTCTCGGAGATCGACCATCCGTTGTCGTTGAAGATGACGACCAGCCGCTTCGGTTTGATGTGGACGATGTTGTTGAGGGCCTCGTAGCTCGTGCCCGAAGTGAGTGCGCCGTCGCCGACCACCGCGACGACCCACCCCTCCTGCGGGCTGTCCTGGAGCGCGGCCGCCATCCCCAGCGCGTAGGAGAGGCCGGTTCCGGCGTGCCCCGCCGCGAGCGTGTCGTGCGGGCTCTCGGACGGCTCCGCGAATCCCGACAGGCCGCCGGGCGTGCGGATCGACGTGAAGCCGTCGCGCCGCCCCGTGACGAGCTTGTGGGTGTAGCACTGATTCGACGTGTCCCAGACGATCCGGTCCCGCGGGCTGTCGAAGACCCGATGGAGCCCGAGCGTCAGCTCGACGACGCCCAGATTGGAAGCGAGGTGGCCTCCGGTCTTGGTGATCGTCTCGATGATCACCTCGCGGCATTCGGCCGCCAGATCGGTAAGCTGTTCGGAGGACAGCCGTTTGAGATCGGCGGGCGAGTCGACGCCGTCGAGGACGCGTGCCTTCGCTCGGGGCGCGGGAGGAGCCGGGGGAACTTTTCCCTGTTTTTTCATCTTTTTCGGGGCGCCTTTCCGATATACGAACGCAGGCGCCCGCGGGATGCGGCCATCGCGGCCGGCGCCCGCAGCCGAAAATATATCAAGCGGGGGGCCTCTCTGTACGGTGACGGACCCGGCAGGGGCCTGATAGCTTCTGCACGCCTTTTCGGGGGACAGCATGCGGATCGGGTCGGAAGAGCACCGGGAACTGTATTGCCGTACGTTCATGGAAACGCACGAGCCCTACGCGCCGGAGGAGATCGCCTGGCCGGAGCTCGACACCGAGGGGCTCGCCCGCCTGAAGGCGCTGCCGGTCTGGAACGAGGCGGTGCGGACCGAAGCCGCGACGGCCGTCAAGGTCCAGACGCTCGGCCGCTCCGAAAAGGACCCCGTTCTCGCGAAGGCGATCTCCCTGCAGGGCTACGAAGAGGGCCGCCACGCCGCCGTCATCGCGCTCCTGACCCGCCACTACGGGATCGCCGTGGACTCTTTCGGGGAACCGGAAGTCCCGCAGAATCCGACCTGGACCTTCCTGCGGACCGGCTACGGGGAGTGCCTCGACTCCTTCTTCGCCTTCGGGCTTTTCGAGATCGGCCGGCGCGCCGCCTACTTCCCGTCCGGGCTGACGGACATCTTCGACCGGATCATGCAGGAGGAAGCGCGGCACATCCTCTTCCTCGTGAACTGGGCCGCGGACCTGCGCGCGCGACGGCCGCTCCTTCTACGTCCCGCCTTCGACGCGCGCCGCGCCTGGAACATCGCCGCGCAGGCTTTCGACCGCGTGCGCGGAGCTCTCGCCATGAAGGGCGCCGAGAAACAGGACGGCTTCACGATGAAGACGCACGCGGAGCTCGGCGACTTCTCGCTGCGTTCCTTCCTCGAGCTCTGCCTGGCGGAAAACGCGCGGCGCCTGGCGCCCTACGACGAAAGCCTGCTGCGCCCGACGCTGACGCCGGGCGCTGTGCGCGCGCTGCTGAAAGTCCTGCCTGGAAAATCGTCTCCGGCGCCCGTTCCGACAGTGAACCGGAAAGCCTGAGCGGACGGCCGAGCCGGCTACCGACTACCGACCACCGACCACCGACTACCGACCGACCCTTCCGTGCCCTCCGACCTCGTCAGCGCCTGCGTCTTCTGCGCCGGCCTGCTCTTCGGAAGCGGCACCCCCTCGTGGCCCGGCTTCTCCGCCGAGATCGGGCTCGCGTACGCGACGGCCGCGCGCGGGACCGATCTCTCGAACGGACAGAAGGACGTCTCCGACACCACGCCCAAGTTCCTCCTCGTCGGCGCGGGCCAGGCCCGTGACCCCGTAGGGAGCCTCGGCGCGGGGACTCCGTCGGCGGAATGGCGGCTGCGAGTGGCGCTCGCGCCTTCCCATGACGAGCAGGAGCAGACTCCCTTCACGACGTCGAACGTCGGCGCGACCGGGACGGGCCGCTACGAGAACTTCGCGCTCGAGGCGCGGCTTCCTCTGGGAGAGAAGTATTCCGTCGAGGCCGGCTGGGACCGCCGCACGCACAAGGCCACGGACCTGGTCTCGCTCGGCGGCGAGCGTCACGTGTTCGGCGAAGAGAGGTCGCTGAACGCCGAGCGGGTCGACCTCGCGCTGGGATTGCGCCGCCGCTGGGAAGGTCTCGAAGCCGCGGTGAGCATCCGCGCGACGCGCCCGGCCGCGAGCACGGTCACATCCGCGACTTTTCGGATCGCGGGGGACTGGATGCCCGGGGCCGCCGTCGAAGCGCGGATGCGGCGCGGCCCGTGGACGGCCTGGGTGCGCGGAGAGCGCGTTTCGGGCGGCGTTTCCGTCCACGAGGAGAGCGCGCCGGATTTCGTGTCGTTCGACAGCTCGCCGCGCGCGACCTTCGAGGCGGTCCAGGCCGGCGCCATTTACAGCCGCGGCGCGACCGACGTGCTCCTCTCCGGCACTCTCGACCGCTCACGTCTGCCTTTCGTCTCCTTCGCTCCGCTGGGGGTCGAGACGGCGGCTTTCGGCGAGGGCATTCACGCCGACTCCTCCGCGCGGCAATACTTCGCGCTGCTCTCCGTCCGCCGGCAGGTCGCGCAGCGCGTTCGCGCGGGGGCTTTGTTGCGGCTGGGCTACGGGGACGAGACGGTCGTGCTCTCCGATCCGACGGGCGTGCGTCCGACCCGGCGCATCGACGTGAAGAGCTCGGGCGTATTCGGAAGCGGGATTTCCCGCGCGCTCGGCTCGCCGCAGGTCACGCTGGGGCTCGGCGCCGAGTTCCGACTGAACTGAGCTCGGCCGCGGAGGCCTAGACGGCGGGAGTCAGCCGCGGGCGGACCGCGGGCTGTCCCTTAGCGAGCCGTCGGTCGAGAGCCGCCACGATCGCTCCGACCTGCAGCCGCGACACCTTCGCGCCTGGACCCTCGGCTTCGACGCGCTCGAGCGTCGCCCACGCGAGCTCGACGGGAAGCGCCGTGAAGGCGAGGATCCCCCGCGGGGCCGACGCGGACTGGAGCGCGGCGATGTACTCCGACGCCGATCCGAGGTCGCGCCGCGCGAGCGCGAACACCTCGGCCCGCGACACGCCCTCCGGCAGGTAGCGCCGTCCCTCTGCCGCGTCTCCTCCCGCGTCCCGCAGGATGTTGACGAGCTGGAGCGCCTCGCCGAAGAGGCTCGCCCGAGGGCGCAGCGCCGGAGCGGCGGCGGAGAGCGACTCGCGCCCGAGCAGGAACAGCTCCGTGAGCATCTCGCCCACGATTCCCGCCACGAAGTAGCAGTAGCGCCGCAGGTCCGGAATATCGGCCAGGACGAGCTGGCCGGCCGCGTCGGTTCGCCGCACGAAATCCGCCATTCCCGCGGCCGAGCGGATGACGTGGTCCCGGATCGGAGCGACCGCGCCGGGTGAAAGCGAAACGAACGCATCGAGCACGAACGGAAGCTCCTGAAGAAGGGTCAGGTAACCCTGGTGCGAAGAGGGCCTCGCGCGGGTCCACTCCTCCGCGAGCTCGTGTGCCCTTTCCGCCGAGGGATTCCGCAGCAGCTCGGAGAAGCCCTCGAGGGCGCTCGTGCGCGCGGCGATCGACCAGTGGGACGCGTCCTCGAACGTGTCCGCGATGCGAAAGAGCAGATACGCGACCGTGACCTCGCGCCGCGTCGGCTCGGGCAGGACCGGTATCGAGAGGGCGAACGTGCGGCTCGTCTCGGTCAACAGCCGGTCGAGGTCCGCCGAACGCTGGCGTTCGGCTCCCCCTCCGCCCGCTCCGCCCGCCTTCGGATCCATCCGGGAACCCTCCCGCCTAAAATCCGCGGCTGGCGAAAGTCTCGAGAAAGCCGGCCAGCCGCTCGCCGCAGAACTTCGCGCGCCGCCGCAGGTCGAGGAGCTTACCAATCGAAGACGGATGCCGGAGCGCGTGCCGGACGATCCGGCCCCGGTCCACCGCGCCCCCGGCCGAAACGCTGGCGGCGATGAAATCCGGGATTTCGTCTTCCGCCGCGTCCGTCACGACGCGCACGAGCACTCCGGGAATCCCCCCCGCGGCGCCGGCCCAGGCGGCGGACTCCATGTCGACGACCACCGGCAGCGACCCGCCGGCGGCGGAGAGGAGGCGCGACTTTTCCGAAGACGACGCCGCGATTGCCGCGGAGGTCGCGGCGCGCACCGGGTGGACGCCCGGAGCCAGATCGATCGCTCGCCGCGACATCGCGGCATCGAGCGCGGGGGCCAGGGCGCCGGCGAGCTCCACCGGGACGACGATGGACCCGAATGCGATGCCGTGAGAAAGCGCTCCGGTGAATCCGGCGCCGACCCAGCGCTCCGGAGCGAAACGCGCGAAGAGCTCCCCCGCCGCGGCGCCGGCCGCGCGTGCACCGGCGCCCGTCTCCGCCAGCACGATCTTCCGCCCGCCGAGCTCCCCTGCCCACGCGCGAAAGCCCGCGCCCGTGAGCGCCCGAGCGCGGGACATGCAGTGGAGGATCGGCCGCCGCTCCTCCGGGAGAGCAGTCAAGATCGCGACGTTGACGCCTTCACCCGCGGACATATCCGTTCGCGCGGAACCATCCGACGGCCCGCTCGAGCGCGGGCTCGACCGGGCTCTGCGGAAGCCCGAGCTCCCGGACGGCCCGCGAGGGGTCGAAGTACATCCTGTAGCGGGACATCTTCGCCCCCTCGAGCGAGATCCGCGGAGCGCGTCCAGACAGACGCGCGACGAGGCGGTCCGCTCGCGCCGCGGCGAGCGGCACCCAGTGGGGAAGCCGCACCTGCGGCGAGGGAAGGCCCGTGATCCGCGCGAGCTCGTCGAGGATCTCCTTCAAGGTCATGTTCCGGTTGCCGAGGATGTAGCGGCGGCCCGTGACGCCCCGTTCGGCGGCGAGGACGTGTCCTTCCGCGACGTCCTTCACGTCTACGACGTTCAGTCCGGTCTCGACGTACGCCGGCATCCTGCGGTTGCAGAAGTCGACGATCACCTGGCCGGTAGGCGTCGGCTTCACGTCGAGCTCTCCCACGGGAGTCGAGGGATTGACGATCACGACCGGAGCTCCCGATTCCGCGAGCTTGCGCGCGACCGCCTCCGCTTCGAATTTGCTCTTCTTGTAGGCGCCGACGAGCGTCTCCGGATCGACCGCGGTCTCCTCGTCCGCGGGCGCGCCGTCGGCGCGCAGGCCGAGCGCCCCGACCGAGCTCGTGTGCACGATGCGCCGGGCGCCCGCGTCCGCGGCGGCACGAAGCACGTTCTCCGTGCCCGCGACGTTGACGGCGAAGAGAGCGGAAGGGTCCGCCGCATCCAGCCGGTAGTCGGCGGCGACGTGGAAAACCGTCTCGCACCCGCAAACGGCGGCCCGCACGGAGGAGACATCGGTGACGTCCCCCTCGACGACCTCGACGGGCAGCCCCTCGAGGCTGGTGCGCCGGCTCCCCGGCCGGACGAGGCACCGCACCTCGCGCCGGCGCCCGACCAGCGCGCGGACGACGTGGGCGCCAATGAATCCACTGCCCCCCGTGACGAGGTCCATCGGACGGAGTCTATGGAATCGGGGCTACCGGCGGCCCCGGTACCGACTACCGACTACCGACTACCGACCACCGACCACCGGCCTCTCACCCCAGCAGATTCCACGCGGCGAGCCGCAGCATGTCGCCGGGCTTCTTCGGCAGCTCGCGCACGACGGACGCCTCGAACCCCGAATGCATCGCGCAGTTTCTGCAGAGGTCGTCCTGCCGCGACTCCCAGTATTCCCAGTCGGTCCCGTTCCAGAACTCGTTCCAGTCGAACGTGTACGTCTTCCCGATCAGGTAGCACGGTCCCTTCCAGCCCCGCGGCGTGAAGGTGACGGTGCTCCAGGGCGAGCAGTCGTAATCGCGCAGCCCGGCCGCGAACTCGAGGAACATCGGGGTCGACGTCAGGCGGTACTTCTTGGAAATCTCGAGGACTCGAAGGAACTTCTTCTGGATCTCGGACCGGGTCAGGAAGATGTCCCGCGCGACCGACTCGTAGTGGTACCCGGGCGACACGAGCATCCCGTCGACGCCCATCGAAGTCAGAAGCTTGCAGAGCTCCTCGACCTCGTCGACGTCGGTCTCCTTGTAGATGGTCATGTTCGCCATCATGTGGTGGCCGAGCTTCCGGCCTTCGGCGATCATCTCGATCGCCCGGTCGAAAACTCCCTCTCTGGCGCACACGCGGTCGTGCGTCTCGCGCATGCCGTCGAGATGGACGTTGATCATGAGCCGCTTGTTGGGCGGGATCACCCCGTACACCTTCGTGTCGAGAAGAAGGCCGTTGGTGCAGAGATAGATGTGCCGCTTGCGCTGTATGAGCTCCGAAACGAGCTCGGGAAGCTCGGGATAGATCGTCGGCTCGCCGCCGCAAAGCGAGACGACGGGCGCCCCGGACGTATCGACGGCGTCGAGGCACTGCTCGAGGGTGAGGCGGTCGGCGAGCTTCCCGGTATGCCGCTCGACCGCGCATCCGATGCACGCGAGGTTGCAGGTGTAGAGCGGCTCGAGCATGAGCACGAACGGAAAGCGTTTGTTCCCGGCGATCGCGTTGCGGGTCTGATTGACAATCGTGCTCGTCGCGAGGTGAAGCGGAAATCTCATCGGCCTTCTTTCTCCGTCCTGCTCTCCGACCGCGTCCGCAGCTCTTCACCCGCCCATCCCGCGAGCGATGCGGGAACGGCCGTGGCGGCGGTCTCCGTCTCGTAAACGGCAAGCGCCCACAGGGGGAAATACGTCGCGTAGAGGTGATACCGCAGGTAGAACACTTTCGGAAATCCGGTCCCCGTCCAGTGTGCGTCCTTCCAGGATCCGTCGTAAAGCTGATGGCAGAGCAGGTATTCCACTGCGCGGCGAGCGCTGTCCGAACCGCCCTGGCCCGTCGCCAGCAGAGCCAGGAGTCCCCACGCGGTCTGCGAAGGCGTGCTCGGGCCGACCCCCTTGCTCGCCGGATCGTCGTACGACCGCGGAAGCTCTCCCCACCCTCCGTCGGAGTTCTGATGGCGGCGGAGCCAGACAGCGGCGCGTTGCCACCGCTCTTCCGAGAGGTCGACGCCGGCGCTCTTCAGTCCGCGCAGGGCGAGCCAGGTCCCGTACACGTAATTGCTGCCCCAGCGGCCGTACCAGGTGCCGTCCGGCTCCTGCTTGCGCTTGAGAAAAGTGATACCTCGCGCCATCGGAGCGCTCGATTCCGGAGAGTGCCCGAGCAGCTCCAGGGCGTGCAGCGTTCTTCCCGTGATGTCTTCACAGCTCGGGTCGATCATGGCGTTGTGGTCCGCGAACGGGATCCAGGTCAGGATCTCGTTGTCGCATTCGCGGTCGAAGGCTCCCCACCCTCCGTCCCGGTTCTGCATCCCGATCTGCCAGTCGCGTCCGCGCGAGAGCGCGGCGAGGCGCCGCTCGTCGTCGCGGGCGTCGGGGAACTCGACCGAAGCGAGAGCGGAGAGGACCTCCGCGGTGTCGTCGGTGTCCGGGTAGAACTCGTTCTCATACTCGAAGAACCACCCGCCCGGAGAAAGGTTCGGAGCGCGGCGCTGCCAGTCGCCGGGCAGTCGGACCTCGCGCTCGACGAGCCACCGGGCGGCGCGAAGAAGCTCCGGGTGGTCCGGCGGCAGTCCCGACTCGCGCAGCGCGAGAAGGGCGATGGCCGTGTCCCACACCGCCGAAAAGCAAGGCTGGACGCGAAGCGTCTCGTCTTCCTCGATCTCGAGGCGCCGCAGCTCCTCGACCTGGCTGACGAGCTTCGGGTGGTCGGCGGGGTATCCGAGGCACCGCAGCGCGAAGACCGTGTTGATGATCGGCGGAAAGATCGCGCCGAGGCCGCCGCTCTTCTCCAGGCGCGCGAGGATCCACCCTTCGGCCTTGCGCAGGGCCCGCTTTCGAAGAGGCTTCCAGGGCGAGCGCTCCAGGCGCTTCAACCCGCGGTCGATCGCGAAAAAAATCGTGCGCCAGAGGCGCTCCTGCCGGCTGCGCGCCGGGACGGGGCCGAGCCTCGTTTCGCCGGCCGGTTCGACGACGAGATCCGCCAGAGACGCGCTTTCCGGAACGGCACAGAAGGGTTTGGATGCCCAGATGATCGAGAGCGGGACGACGATCGCCCGCGACCACGAAGACATCCGGTAGATGTTGAACGGCATCCAGTCGGGAAGGAGGACGAGCTCGGGAGGCACGGCTGGGCAGTCGGCCCAATCCGCCTGTCCGAAGATGGCGAGATAGATCCTCGTGAAGGAGTTGCACGCCGCGATGCCTCCGAGGCCGCGGATGACCTCCCGCGCGCGCACCATGTGCGGCGCCTGCGGGTCGTCACCGACGAGCTTCAGGACGAAGTACGCCTTGACGGAGCAGCTCACTTCGGCCGGACCGCCCGGATAGATCGCCCATCCCCCTTCCGGCAACTGCTGGCGCCGGATGTATTCGGCGGCTTTCTGCACGCGGCGCTCGCCCGTCGCCCCGAGGAAGTGGAGCAGCAGGACGTATTCGGATTCCAGGATGGTGTCGCCCTCGAGCTCCCCGCACCAGTGGCCGTCCTCGCGCTGGATCGAGAGAAGGTACCGGCGAGCCGCGGCGACCGCGGGACCTACCGAGATCGGCTGAGCCCCCGGGTCATCCGGATCGGGTTCCCCCGGGGTAAGCGGCCTCATCCTGCTCCTCCGCATCTGAATCTCGGAAGCCTCGAATCCGGAGAAGTATACGTTTTGCGCGGCGCCGGAGATTCGCCTCCGAGCGGCCACAAACCCGGGCGCGTCTTAAGGAAACGGCGGGAGGGTGCAAGGCGCGGGCCGCTCGATCGTGTCACCGCGCCGGCGCGACGGACGCCGAAACCGGCAGCCGCTTCTTCTCGACCTTGACGAGCACGGTGTACTGCGGGTCCACCATCTGGACGATCGGCGCCCGCGCGTTCTGTGAGACGAACTCGTAGGCGTCCATCTCGGAGAGCCCCGATTTCTCCCGTACCCAGGAGACCATGTCCTTGAAGGCCACGCGAGCGGCGTCTTCCAAGGGGCGGCCCGCCCCGACCGACATCATCCACTCCGAGTTCTCGATTCGCGGCCACGGGGTCTCCCTGTGCTTGACCAGATCGACGGTGAGCTCGACGTCCATCGCGCCCTCGACGGCGGTGCCGATGATCTCGCCGTCTCCCATCGCGTAATGTCCGTCACCGAACGAAAGGAGCGCTCCGGGCACGCGCACTCCCAGTAAGACCGTGTTGCCCGCCCGGACCTCCGGGCAGTCCATGTTTCCGCCGAAGTCGTCGGGCACGACGGTGCTCCTGACCTCGCCCTCCGCCGGGGCGACCCCGAGACAGCCGAGGAACGGGGCGAGGGGGACCTCCCACGTGAAACGGCCGTCCTTCGATCGGGTACGGGCGACCTTGCGGGCCCGGTCCACGTCGTAGAACCACACGGTCTCGGGCAACGACGGCCCCAGGACCGCCGTGCGGTTCGTTCCGTTCAACGCGCCGAAGCCGGGAAAGGAAGACGAAATGCCGTGGTCCCGCGCGGGCTCGAGCTTCTCGATGTGGATCACTACCGTGTCGCCGGGCTCCGCCCCTTCTACGTAAAAGGGACCGGTCTGGGGATTGTCGTGGCCCGGGGGTTGCACTTTCGTCGGCAGCTGGTCGGGGCGGGTCACGGCGCCGTCGTAGCAGTCTTCGGTCCACGTGACGATGCGGGTCCCCGGGCGAATCCTGCGGATCGGAGGGGCGCCTCCGAAGGTGTACCGAAGCTCCTGATGCGAAGGGCGGTAGTTGAGCACCGGCGGGTCGGGAGCGGGAGAAGCGGCAAGAGCGAGAAATGCGGCGAGGCAGAAGTCAGGCGCCGGGAGCGTCATGCTTCCTCCGATGTGTCAGCACGCGAAGTGTAGGCCGGGGCGGCGGAGATCCCGGAAAAGATAGGATCGCGGCCGTCGTCCTTCGATGAGCAACACCCGAAAAAACGCCCGAAAAGGCGGACGCGTGTCCGGCGGCTTCCTTGCCGTGATCATCTTCAAGTGGGTGAAGGGCGTCGCTTTCGTCATCTTCGGTATCGCGGCGCTGCGGCTCTCCCGCCTCGACATCATGCCGTCCGCCGTCGAGATCGCGCGCTTCCTCTCGGTCTCGCGCGAAAACGCGCTCGTTCACTGGGTGGCCGACGTCATCCGCACGGTCACCCCCAAACAGGTAGGGGCCGCCGGCATCGCCTCGCTCTTCATCGGCATCGTATTTTTCGTGGAAGGCGCGCTTCTGCTGGCGCGGGTGTGGTGGTCGACCTACTTCACGATCGGCCTCACGGCGATGGGAATCCCCCTGGAGCTGTGGGAGATCGCGCACCGCCCCGACTCGATCCGCCGCTACGTGCTCTTCGCGCTGAACGTGGCGATCCTCGTCTTCCTCTGGACACGCCGCAACGAGTTCCGTCACACGCGGCCCGCAAAGGCGACCGCGGTCAAGAAGCGCGCGGCGGGGTGATTTTGGCGGGGGCTCATCGAGCCGCGCTCTGCGGCCCCCGATCGTTCCTGTCATCCTGAGCGAAGCGAAGGAACCGCCCTGCTCCTGAAGGGCCGTTTGGGCGCGCGCATCGAGTCAGAGAGCAGTTCCTTCGTCGCTGCGCTCCTCAGGATGACAAGGAGAAACAGGCG
>DASQJK010000159.1:0-9471 GCA_035631095.1 Thermoanaerobaculia bacterium | reverse complement strand
ACCGCGGTCGCGAGGATGCGGTCTTCCGTTTCGCGCAGAGTGGTGTAACGGTCTCGCCGGAAACCGGAGAACGCGGACTTCGAGGACTTGAGGATCGTCAGATCGGCGAGGCCGCTCTCGACTCGCGCGGAGCTGCCCCGTTCCCTGACGACCCGCGTCACCCTCCTCTCTTCACCCGCCCGGCGAAACGCGTGAGGGTTCGCGACGGCACCGACGGACAGCCGCTCCCACGGCCGCTCGGAGATCGAGATCTCGACCCGCGACACGGGAGAGTTCTCCTCGAGAAAGTGCGCGGAGAGGTCGAGTCCGAACGGCTCGACGGCGTCGAGGCGGTGGTCCTTCGCGAGCGCGTAGACGGTGTTCTTCATCGTGTCGGTGGGAAGGACGTCCGAGTTGTCGCCTTCCGCATGGGCCGCCTGGAAGGCTCCCTGGAATCGGACCGCTACCGTCAGGTCGCGGATCTCGTGGCGGTCGCCGCGCCGCGCCACCTTGACGAGCCGGATGCCGGACTTGCCGTACGCGTTTTCGGCAAGCACGGCGTCAGCTGCCGCGGTAGGTCGAGAAGCCGAACGGCGAGAGCAGCAGCGGCACGTGGTACTTCTGTGCCGGGTCGCGCACCTCGAACACGATCGACACCTCGGGATAGAAGCCCTCCACGTTCCACGCGCGGAAGTAGGCGGCGGAGTCGAACACCAGCCGGTACACGGCGCGTGGCACCGAGGTCTCCATCAGCTTCGCGCGTCCGTCGGCGTCCGTGGTGCCGCGGCCGATGGTGGCCCATGCGCCCGTTTCCGAGCGCACGTCGAGCGAAACGGGCATCCCGCCGGCGGGCCGGCCGCGGGAAGTGTCGAGGACGTGCGTCGAGATCCCGTTCACGCGTCGAGCCAGCGCCTCAGCCGCAATGCGGTGATCTTTTTCTGCTCTTCCGACGCGATTGCGAGCTCCACGCGCGGGTCATTCTGAAGGCGTTGCCGGCACAGGGCAAGCATCTCTTCGGCGGACCTTCCCGTGGCGCACACGAGAAACACGCGCCCGAACCGCTCCTCGTACTCGCGGTTCGCCCGCTCGAGCGCCGACAGGGTCTCCGGCCGCGCCTCGCGCGCGCCGGCCTGCTCGGCGGCGGCCGCTCCCTTCGCGCGGCGGTCTCCGATGCGGGGGTGCGCCGCGAACGCCTCGAGACGGTCGGCCTCCGGCAGGGCGTCCCAGCACGCGGCCGCGGCGGCCAGCAACGCATCGGCGGAGTGGAGGGGTCGGCGCCCCGCGACCCCGGCGGCCCACGCCCGGGAGCCGCACATCGCCAGCATCTCTTCGGCGGCCGCTTGCGGGTGGAGACGGTTCCAGCGGTCGAGCGCGGACGTCACGCTCTCCGCACGACGCCGAACAGGCGAAGGCGCGACACGCCGCCGTCCGGAAAGATGTTCAACCTGGCGTGCGTCGCGTCGAGATCCACCCGGGCCAGCTCCGCTTCGAAGCGATGCAGGGCATTCGGAGCGAGCTTCGATTCGGCTAGAAGCGGTTTCCACAGATCGTGGCGCGCGGCGAGCTCCGCCGGGTCCGCTTCCGGCGCGCGACAGACCTCCACGGAAGCGGCTCCGGGCGCGTTGCCCTTGAAGTGAAGCGTGTCGATCTCCACGCGGTGGATGGACCCCGGGCGCCCGAGCCGCACGACGGCCCAGTCGTGTCCGGCACCCCGGCGGCGGCGCGTCTCCCACCCGTCGTGCATCCCGCGCCCTCGTCCCGGGAGGACGAGGTTCTGACGCGATCCGAAGAACTCGTCGCTCGCGGAGACGACGACGCCGCCGTTCTCGACCGCCGCAAGATCCACTTCCCCGCCGCGCCGTGCAATCGAGTCCCAGTCGGGCAGCACCTCGCCGCGCGCGCGCAGGCGCGCCACGCCCCCGTCGGGATGGATGCTCAGACGAAGGTGTGTCGAGCGGCCCCGACCCGAGATGGCGAACACATTCTCCGTATCCGGCCTGACCGGGGTGCGTGGAAGAAGCTCGGACCAGACGGCGGCGGCCCCGGGATCGGGAGCCGGCGAGTCGCACGTCTCGACGGAGCAGGACTCGGGAGCGTTGCCCTTGAAGTGGGTGGTGTCGATCACGAGCTCGCGGACGATTCCAGCGACCCCGAGGCGGACGACGCACCAGTCGTAGCCGGGGTCGCGGCGGCGCCGCGTTTCCCACCCGTCCATCCACTTCCCGCGGTCCGTGTACTCGCCCTCGCGCCAGACGGGTTTCTCCGGCTTGACGAGGTTGTCCTTGGAAGCAAAGAACTCGTCGTTCGCGGCGACGGCTGCGCCTCCGAGACGCTCGGACGCGAGATCGATGAGCTCCGAAGAAACCGGCAAGCCGCTTCCTCCTGTCGGGATTTTCAGCAGAGGATCAGTTCTCCCCGGCGCGGACCGACGAGCCGTCCCCCTTCATGGATTTTCTCACCGCGCAGATACGTCGCGAGGACTCGCCCGCGGAGGCGCGCGCCCGCGTAGGGAGTCAGGCGGTGGCGCTGGAACATCCGCGCCGGGTCGACCGTCCATTCGGCGTCGGGGTCCCACACCACCAGATCCGCGTCGCGTCCCGCGGCGATGGCTCCCCGGAACCGCTCGAGGCCCGCCAGGCGCGCCGGAGCCGCGGACATCCAGTCAGCGACGCGAGCGATCGAGATTTCCCGCTCTCTCGCCCCGGTCGACACGGCGGCGAGCGTCAGCTCGAGGGAAGCAATGCCGCCCCACGCCTGGAAGAAGTCTCCCGTGTCGAGCCGCTTTTCTTCGGGAGAGCTCGGCGAGTGGTCCGAGACCACCATGTCGATGTCTCCGGAGCGAAGCCCGTCCCAGAGCCGCTCCCGGTTTTCGCGCCCGCGGATCGGCGGCGCGCACTTGAACGCGGTGGCTCCGTCGGGAACCTCCTCCGCGGCGAAGGTCAGGTAGTGGGCGCAGGTCTCGGCCGTGACGGGAAGCCCATCGTCCTTCGCGCGCCGGATCGCGTCGAGAGCCGTCGCGCTCGAAAGGTGAAGCACGTGCACGCGCGCCCCCGTCCTGCGGCACGCCGCGAGGACCTTTTCGATTGCCGACGCTTCGGCTTCCGGCGGGCGCGAGGCGAGCCAGCTCGCGTGAGCCCGGGGAGGCCCTGACGGCGGACGAAGCCGCGCCGGATCCTCCGCGTGCACGAGCAACGGAACTCCGAGCTCCGCCAGCTTTTCCATGGCGCCATCGAGGACTCCGTCGGACACTTCGGGAAATTCGTCCACGCCGGATGGGGCGAGAAAGCACTTGAAGCCGGAGACTCCGGCCGCGCGCAACGGACCGAGCTCCGCCGCGTTTCCGGGAACCACCCCGCCCCAGAAACCGACGTCCACGGAGATCTTCCCCGCAGCCGCGTCGAGCTTTTCGCGCAACCCCGCGATGGAAGTCGTCGGCGGAATGGAGTTGAGCGGCATGTCGACGATCGCGGTGATGCCGCCCGCCGCTGCCGCCGCGGTGGCTGTCTCGAATCCTTCCCAGTGCGCTCGCCCCGGCTCGTTGACGTGGACGTGCGTGTCGATCAGCCCTGGAAAGACCACCGCCTCTCCCACATCTTCCAGCGGCAGGTCCCCGCCGGCGCGGACTTCTTCGCTCGCGGCGACGTCATGGATCCGGCCACCCCGTACCGTGATCGAGGCGGGGCGCAGCCCCTCCCGCGTCAGGACGCGGCGGCTTCGAAGCACGAAATCCGGCGAGCTCATGGGGGTTGTCGCGCGCGAATGATAACCGCGTCTAGAATGACGAGGCGTGCCGACCACGATCGTCTACGGCAACGAAAAACGCCATGGAGACGGACGCGTCGACCTGATCGACGCGAGCCGCATCGAGAAATCCCCGCTCGCGAACAAGGACCTGCTCCCCGTCCCGGTCTCCCGCCGGACCTGGACCACTTACAACTACGCGGCCCTCTGGATCAGCATGGCGCACTGCATCCCGACCTACTACATGGCGTCGGGGCTGATGACGTCGGGGATGAACTGGTGGCAGGCGCTGCTCACGATCCTGCTCGGCAACACGATCGTGCTGATCCCGATCCTGCTGAACTCCCATCCGGGCACCCGTTACGGTATTCCATTCCCCGTCTTTGCCCGCGCGTCGTACGGCACTCTCGGATCGAACCTGCCCGCGATCATGCGGGCTCTCGTCGCGTGCGGATGGTTCGGGATCCAGTGCTGGATCGGCGGCCAGGCGCTCAACACGCTCTTCGCCGCGGTCGATCCTCGCTGGACCCAGCGCCTCGGTCCGGGCTGGGGCGGCCACACCGGCGCGGAGTGGCTGTCCTTCTTCCTCTTCTGGAGCCTGAACATCCTGATCGTCTATCGGGGAATGGACCTGCTGCGGAAGGTGGAGAACTGGGCGGCTCCCTTCGTGCTGGTGATGACCGGCGCCCTTCTCGTATGGGCCGTCCGAAAGGCGCACGGGTTCGGGCCGCTTCTTTCCCAGCCGGGAAAGCTCAACAGTTTTCGTGAGTTCTTCCCGGTCTTTGTCCCTTCCCTGACCGCGATGATCGGTTTCTGGGCGACGCTCTCCCTCAACATGCCCGACTTCACCCGGTTCGGGCGCAGCCAGCGCGAGCAGATGATCGGCCAGGTCGCTGCGCTTCCCACGACGATGTCTCTGTTCGCCGCGATGGGCGTGCTCATCACGAGCGCCACGGCGATCATCTACGGGCAGGCGATCTGGGATCCCGTGGTGCTCGTCGGGAAGTTCTCGCAGCCCGTGGTGGTCGCCGTTTCGATGTTCACCGTCGTCGTCGCCACCCTCGCCGTCAACATAGCCGCCAACGTCGTCTCGCCGGCGAACGACTTCGCCAACGCTTTTCCCCGCTGGATCCGCTTCAAGACAGGCGGCCTCATCACGGGCATCATCGGCGTTCTCATGCAGCCGTGGCGGCTGCTCGCGGATCCATCCGGTTACATCTTTACGTGGCTGCTCGGCTACTCGGGAGGGCTCGGCTCGATCGCCGGCGTGCTCATCGCCGACTACTGGCTCATCCGTCGGCGGCGTCTGCGGCTGGAAGACCTCTATCTGCCGCAGGGGGTCTATCGCTACGCGGGCGGGTGGAACTGGAAAGCGGTCGCGGCGACGCTCGTCGGATGCTTTCTCGCGTGGGGCGGGTTTCTCTTCCCGGTGCTGAAGCCCCTCTACGCCTACGGCTGGTTCGTCGGCTTTTTCGCCTCGGGCCTTCTCTACTGGCTGCTGTCCGCGCGGAGAGAGCCCGAGCCGGCGACCGCGCCCGCGCGCGCCCAGGGCTGAAGAATCAGGGAGCCTTTGCGGCGGGCTTCGCGGTGGGAACGGGCTTTCCCTGCGCGCGGTCGTACTCCGCGAGCCTCGCCGTGAGCCACTCGTGCATCGGCATCGGCGCAGAGGCTCCGTGCGGGCGGATGAGGTAAGGCTGCCCCGTCTCCGAGGAGCTCGACGCGACGCCCTCGACGAAATCCTTCACGGTCTGGACGCGCGCGCCGGCCATGAAGAGCTTGAATTTCAGGTGCGAGGCTGCCTTGGCCGCGTCGTAGGCCGTGCCGTTCCGGTAGAACACGGCATCGGATTGGCCCACCTTCTCGATCAGCCAGTCGATCTTCTTCTGCTCCGCGGCGGGGCGCTTCGCGGCGTCGGCGGCCGGACAGATCGCGAGGACGAGAAGGAGGACGGCGGCCGCGGCTCGCAGACGCTTCATCAGTAATACGGCTCGAAGATCCAGAAAACGAGCTCCGCCAGCCTCTGCGGGAGGCCCCGGTGCTTCCACGTGTCGTAGGAGATCTCGGAAGTGCGGGTCTTGTCCGCGGCGAACATCGCCTCCATCTTCTGCGCGAAGCCGCGGTCGTAGAAGGCGAGGCTCTCCTCCGCGTTGCGGCTCATGGACCGCGCATCGAAGTTGATCGAACCGATCGTCGAGAAGATGCCGTCCACCACCATCGTCTTGTTGTGCAGCATCGTCGGCAGGTACTCGAAGATCTTCACGCCGCCTTTCAACATCTCGCCGTAGTGATGCCAGGACGCGAAGCGCACCATGGGCAGGTCGATGTGCCGGCCCGGAACGATGACCTCCACGCGCACTCCCCTCTTCACCGCGTCGACGAGGGCCTCGCGAACCTGCGCGTCGGGAAGGAAGTAGGCGTTCTGGATCAGGATCGACTTCGTCGCCGACTTGATGGCGACGTAGTACAGCATCTTGGCGAGAGATGAGGAGTCTCCGCGGGAAGCCTTGATCGCCTGCGCCTGCGTCGGGCCGGCGTTCTCGATGCGGGGATAGAACACGTCGCCGGCGAGGATCTCTCCGGTCGTATACGTCCAGTCCTCCGCGAAGACGGCCTGCATCTGGGCCGCCACGGGTCCGACGGCGCGGACTTGCGTGTCGCGCCATTCCTGTTTGTTGCGCGCGTTTCCGAGCCAGAAGTCCTCGATCCCCAGGCCCCCGGTCCAGGCAATGCGGCCGTCGACGACGAGGATCTTGCGGTGCGTGCGCTTGCCGACCTTGTAAATGGAGAACAGCCGGATCGGCCTGTACTTGTGGACCTTCACGCCCGCGGCCTTGAGCTCCGCGTCGAGCGCCTTCAGCTTGCTGCCCCACGCATCCACGAGCAGACGCACCTGCACGCCCCGTTTGGCGGCGGCAATCAAAGCGTCGGCGAACTGCCGCCCCGCGCGGTCGGGCTGAAAGATGTAGGACTCCAGGTTGACGGACAGCTTCGCCTCCCGGATGTCCTTCGTCATCGCGGGGAAGATCTCGTCGCCGTTCTTGTACAGCTCGGCCTCGTTGCCCGGGACCATCGCGTTTCCCAGGTTGTCCAGGGAGCGGCGGAAGGAGGGGTCTTCGACCGTGAAGGGGTGGTCGAACTTGTAGAGGTCGCGCTTCTCTTTTCCGACGATCGTCGCGACAACGGTGCATCCGGTTCCGCTGTACGCCGGCACGCATAGCGCCAGCAGAAGGAGGAGACGGGAGATTGGCCTCACGCGGCGGCCTCTTTCAAGAACTCTGCCCGAAGAAGGAACCGCTGAGGGCGTTGGACTTATCCGATCCGCGGTGTATTTCTTGCGTAGGAGGGTGCCATGACGGACGCCGAAGCGGGACGGGTCGCGGTGGTGACCGGGGGGACGCGGGGGATCGGCGAGGCCATCGCTCGGCGGCTCGCGCGCGACGGCTTCTCGGTCGTGATCTCCGGACACTCGAAGCGGTCGGTCTCCGAGGCCCTGGATCGCTTCGGGAAACAAGGGCTTTCGATCGCAGGTCGAGTGGCCGACGCCGCGAGCGACGAGGACCAGACCGCACTCGTGCGTTTCGCCGCGCAGGAGAAGGGCCGCCTGGACGTGCTCGTCAACAACGCCGGCATCGGGGAGTTCGGTCCGGTCGACGAGCTCTCGAGCGACCAGTTCCGTTCCGTTCTCGAGACGAATCTCTTCGGCCCGTTCTATGCGATTCGCGCGGCGGCGCCCTTGATGAAAAAGAGCGGCGGAGGATTCATCGTGAACATCGCCTCGCTCGCCTCCGTCAACCCGTTTGCGGGCGGCTCCGCCTACAACGCCTCGAAGTTCGGCCTGCTCGGCCTCTCCGACTCCGCCATGCTCGACCTCCGGCACTCCGGAATCCGTGTCGCGGCGGTCCTTCCCGGGTCCGTAGCCACCGAGTTCGGCGGATCGCACGGTGGCCGTGAGAGCTCGTGGATGCTCTCCCCGGACGACGTCGCGCAGGCCGTCGCGGATCTCGTGCGCTTTCCCGACCGGGCGATTCCCTCGCGGATCGACCTGAGGCCTTCGCGGCCGCCGAAGAAGTAGCTATTTCCTCCCCTCAGTGTCCGGCGGCATCGCCTTGCCCGACGGCGGACCGATCTTGTTGTAGCCGTCGAGCGCCGCGACTTTGTAGCACTCCGCGAAGGTCGGGTAGTTGAAGACGTTTTCGACGAAGTAGTCGACGGCGCCTCCGAACGTCAGCACCGCCTGACCGATGTGCACGAGCTCCGTCGCCGCAGAGCCGATGATGTGGACGGCGAGAAGCTTTCGGTTCTCGCGATGGAAGAGGAGCTTCAGGAGGCCGTAGGCGTCGCCGAGGATCGCGCCGCGGGCGATCTCCCGGTACCGCGCGATGCCGACCTCGTACGGAATCTCCTGTTTCGTGAGCTCTTCCTCGTTCGGCCCGACCATCGAGATCTCGGGGATCGAGTAGATCCCGTAGGGAAAGAGATGGGGCACGGAAGTCGCCGGGACGCCGAACGCGGCGCACGCCGCGATGCGCCCCTGCTCCATCGATGTCGAAGCGAGCGACGGAAATCCGATCACGTCGCCGGCCGCAAAGATGTGGGGGACGGATGTCCGGTAATGCTCGTCCACCTTCAACCGTCCCTGGCCGTCGGCGGCGAGCCCCGCGGCCGGCAGGTTCAACTCCGACGTCGCACCGGTGCGCCCGGCGGAGAAGAGGAGAAGGTCCGAGATGATCTTCTTGCCGGACTTCAGGACGGCGACGGCGCGCCCCGGCTTCTCCGCGGCGACCGACGCGACGTCCTCCCCGAACCGCAGTGTGCAGTTCATGTCCCGCATCTTGAACGCCAGCGCCTCCGCGATCTCTCCGTCGACGAACTCGAGAAGCCGCGGCCGCTTGTCCACGAGGGTGACGTCCACGCCGAGCGCGGCGAACATCGACGCGTACTCGACACCCACGACGCCGGCGCCGACGACCGTCATGGTGCGCGGAATCGACTTCAGGCCGAGGATCCCGTCCGACGTGATGATCGTTTCGCCGTCGACCTGCACGCCCGGCGGCGCAACGGGAGACGTCCCCGCCGCGACGACGAAGAACTCGCCCGTCACCTCCGAAGGGCCCGCGGCGCCCTCGACGGAGATCCGATGCGGATCGAGGAAAGCCGCTCGCCCGGAGAGCACGGTGACGCCGTTGCGCCGGAGCTGGTCCCGAATGACCTCCGTTTCGCGGCTCACCACCTGCGTGCAGCGGGTCAGCAGGTCGTCGATCGAGATGGATTCCCGGGCGAGGTATCCCGCGCCGTACGCGTCCCGGTGCAGGAAACCGGTGAGGTAGAGGACCGCCTCGCGGAAAGTCTTTGACGGAATGGTTCCCGTGTGGATGCAGGCGCCGCCTACGACCTGCCGCTTCTCGCAGATGGCGACTTTCTTTCCGAGCTTGGCCGCCTGGACGGCCGCCTTCTGGCCGGCGGGTCCCGTCCCGATCACGACGAGGTCGAACGAGCCCATGTGCGCGCAGAGTCTAACTGCGGGGGAGTACCGCGGGGCGCCGTTGCCCTCTCATCCTGTTCCGCGGAGTACCGCGGGGCGCCGCTCACTGAGATAAATTGCCGCGACCCATGCATTCGTTCGCGGTCGTCTTCGGAATCCTATTGATCGGATCGGTCCTCTGGGACGCGTTCGAGACCATCGTTCTTCCCCACCGCGTCTCGAGGAAGTTCCGGCTGACGCGCTTCTTCTACGTGGTCACGTGGCCTCCG
>DASQJK010000158.1:0-3384 GCA_035631095.1 Thermoanaerobaculia bacterium | reverse complement strand
CTCCTCGACCGCCCGGATGCAGTCGTCGATCGTGAGGAGGCGGGCGACCTCGGCGCGGGTCAGAACGAGGGTCTCGGGCTTCAGGCGTTCACCGGCGCTCGCCGTCGAGCAGCGGTCGGATGTCGCGCACCGGCGTGGCTTCGGCCGCAGGGGACCCCCGGCGGAAGACGCGGCAACCAGCCTCTCCTTCGAGCATGACCTCTCGGGAGCCGGGCTCTCCTTCGATGCGCAGAAAGGCGGGCTCTCTCAGGCCCACGACCGGCACGTCGTTCTCCTCCAGGTACTGCACGATCCGCTCTTCCTGGGTCTCGCCCATGTGAGTCGAGGCGGGATCCGGGTCGAGGTAATGAGGGCTGATCTGAAAGTCGACGAGGCCGAGCGCGTCGAACGAAGGCGGCTGGACGATCGGCATGTCCTTCGTCGTTTTTATGGTGGGTGCGGCGATGTTCGACCCCGCGCTCGACCCGATGTACGGGACGCCCTCCGCAACGCGACGGCGGATGGGCTCGAGGAGGTCGCGGCGGTACAGCTCGTTCAGCAGGCGAAAAGTGTTTCCGCCGCCGACGAAGAAGGCCGCGGCGGAGCGCACCGCTTCGACCGCGTTCCCCGCGCCGTGGAGCGACTCGAGCGAGTAACCTATTTGCGCAAAACGCGCGCGGGCACGCTCCGCGTACGCGTCGCGGTCGGCGAGCGCAAAGGGGACAAAGAGGACGGGCCCCGGAAGCTCTCCGAGGAGGGAGCGAATCGCCGTGGCCGCGTGGTCGAGGTACCCGCGGCCGTGGATGTTGGAGCTGCTGAAGAGAAGGATACGGCGCACGACCGGCATGTTATATATCAACTGCCATATATAGAGGTAATGCTATAGTTCTACAGGGAACGCCCCCGCAGCTTCGAGACCTGAGTCTCTATTTTCTCCGGCTTGGCGCGCTCGGCTTCGGCGGTCCGGTCGGCCTCGCGCATGCCATGCGCCGCGATCTCGTCGATGGCCGGAACTGGATCACGGAACCGGAGTACGACCGCGGCCTCGCCATCGCCGCCGCTTGTCCGGGCCCTCTCGCGTACCAGCTCGGCGTTTACGTCGGATTCCTGAGAAAGGGGGTCGCCGGAGCGGTCGCCGTTGCGATCGCGTTCGCTTTGCCTCCGTTCGCGCTCGTCGTCCTCGCCGCGTCGCTCTACGTGCGGTTCGCCTCGAGCTGGCCGCTTCGGGCCCTCTTTTACGGCGTGGGGCCCGTGGTGGTGGCACTCATAGTGAAGGCGTGCTGGGGAATCGGCCGCCGGACACTGCGGCGGGATTTCTCCGCGTGGGCGCTGTGCCTCGCGGCGCTCGCCATCACGGCGATCTCGGAGCGAGAGCTCGTCGCGATTTTTCCGGCGGCCGGGCTCGCCGGGCTCTTCCTTTTCGGAAAGCGGGCAGACGCGGGCCCTCCCGCTCCCAAAGCGGCGTCGTCTCCGGACGGGAGCCGCCGGCCTGCCGCCATCGCCGGCCCGCTGGCGATCGCCGCCGGAGCCGCGGCGGCGACCTCCGGGGGAGCAGCGGCGGCTCCCGGAGCGTCCGCTCTCTTCACGTTCTTCTTCAAGACGGGTTGCCTCGTTTTCGGCAGCGGGCTCGTAATCGTTCCGTTTCTGAAGGCTTATGTCGTGGACCAGTACCACTGGCTCGGCGGGCGCGAGTTTCTCGACGCCGTGGCGATCGGGATGATCTCGCCGGGACCGGTCGTGATCTCCGCCACCTTCGTCGGCTTCCTCGTGGATGGTTATCCGGGGGCGCTGGCGGCGACCGCCGGGATTTTCACCCCGGCGGTCCTCTTCACCGTCATTGCGACGCCGCTCCTGCTGCGCTACGCGGACCATCCGCGGGTAAGAGGGTTTCTGCGGGGCGTCACCGTCGCCGTGGTAGGCGTGCTCGCCGGGACGACGTGGCTGGTGGCGCGCACGGCCGTCGGGGACCTCTTCACGGCGCTCCTCGCGGCGGCGTCGCTCGGTGCGCTCCTCGTGTGGAAGCGGATTCCCGAGCCGGTCTTCGTCGCGCTGGGCGCCGCGGCCGGGCTCGCCGCGTACCCGCTGCTCCGCCCCGAGTGGATGCTTCGCTGAGCGTCAGAAGCGTGCGACGAGGCTCGCGCCGTTTCGGATCGGGACGACCTGCAGATCGACGCGGTGGGGAGAAGCCTCCTGAGGCTGGTGGCGGTGCACGACGAAGCGGCCGACCGCCACGCCCAGCGCGGCTCCCGCGACGACGTCGCTCGGAAAGTGCTGGCGGTCGTTCAGCCGGTCGTAGGCGACGAGACACGCTGCGGTGTAGGCGAGGCTCGGAACGACCCAGCCCGAGGAGCGGGCGGCGATCACGGAGGCCAGGGTGAACGCCTCGGTCGTGTGTCCCGACGGGAATGACTGATTGGACGAGCCGAGCTCGAACGCGGTTTGGTCGTTCGCGTCGATCGGACGTTTGCGGCCGAATGCCCGCTTCGCGACCGTCGACATCAGCCCCGTGAAAACGCTCGCCTCCAGCGCCTCGCGCCCCATCGAGGTCACGTTCGAGTCCTTGAAAACCACGCCGCCCGCGACGAGGGCGCCGGAGATCACGAAGGCGTCCGTCGTGCCGAGATTCGTGGTCCACCGGGAAAGGCGGTCCGTTGCGGGAGAGCGTCTTTCCTGGATCTCGCCGGCGAGACGTTCGTCGAACGCCATGACCCCGACGATCCCCGCGCCGACTGCTCCGGCCGTCCACCAGTCATTTTTCTTCCAGCGGATCGGCGCGGTGAAGAGCGCGACGGAGTCGACGAAATAGAGCTTGAGCTCGTCGCCGAGAATCCGAAGCGGCCGGATTTGCGACGCGGGAGGCGGCGGCGCGCCGGGCTCGGCGCGCGGCGCGGTCTCCTCGCCGCGCTTCGGGACTTCGAGCGCCTCCTGTCCCCGAAGGAGGCCGGACGTCAGGTTGGAAACGAGGAAGACCGCGAAGAGAAGCGCTCGCGCCTTCCGCCTCTCTTGCGCCCTTTCGCAGCTCAGCGGAATGCTGTAGTGTTCGCGCCAACAACCAATCGAAGTTTTCATCACGGACCGATCGCCTCCGGTCCTTGTGTGTCCACGCGGATGGGAGGCGGGCTCGCTCGATTCAATTTCCTTGCCGAGAGACGCCCCGGAAAAAGACATCCCCCAGGAGCTGAACCACGACCACCCATGCGGCGGTGAGGCGGACGGCGAGCGAGCGGAACCGCTCCGCTCTTCGGGCTCTTTTCATTTTCGTGGCGGCGGTTTCCCTCCTTCTGGCTGCGGCTCCGGCGCGGGCGCAGCTCGAGATCGGCGCGTCCGGCGGGTTTGTTTCCGCGTGGGCGCAGGACGTCCACGTGGAAGAGGCGAACTACACGGGCCGCATGTACGAGGTCGTCC
>DASQJK010000157.1:0-2278 GCA_035631095.1 Thermoanaerobaculia bacterium | reverse complement strand
TTGTCCGTCTCACCGACGGTCGCGATATCGGCGGGATCGATGATCTCGGCCCCGAGCTTCTTCAGGTCCGCGATGGCCGCCTCGACGAGACGGTCCGAATGCGCGTTCTGGCCGAAGAGCCCTTTGCGGGGAACGCCGATGCGCAATCCCGAGAGGCTTCCCGCCTGGAGGAACTTCGTGTAGTCGGGCTGCAGATGGCCGGCGCTCTCCCTCGTGATCGCGTCCGCGGGATCCGGGCCGGCGAGCCCGGAGAGAAGCGCCGCGGCGTCCGCGACCGTGCGCGCCATCGGTCCCGCCGTGTCCTGGCTGTGCGCGATCGGGATGATGCCGGCGCGGCTCACGAGGCCGAGCGTGGGCTTGATCCCGACCAGGGCGCAGTTGTTCGACGGCGACACGATGGAGCCGTCGGTCTCGGACCCCACGGCCGCCGCACAGAGGCTCGCCGCCGCGGCCGTGCCCGACCCGCTGCTCGAGCCGGATGGATTCCGGTCGAGCGCATACGGGTTGCGGCACTGCCCTCCCCGGCCGCTCCAGCCGCTCGTCGAATGCGTGGAGCGGAAGTTTGCCCACTCGGAGAGATTCGTCTTCCCGAGAATGACCGCGCCGGACTCGCGCAGCCGCTTCGCGACGTGGGAATCCGCGGCCGGGATCGAGCCTTCGAGCGCCAGAGACCCAGCCGTGGTGGTCATCCGGTCCTTCGTTCCGATGTTGTCCTTGACGAGAATGGGGATCCCGTGCAGCGGCCCGCGGACCCGGCCGGACTTGCGCTCCTCGTCGAGAGCTGCGGCGATCGAGAGCGCGTCGGGGTTCGTCTCCAGCACCGAGCGCAGCTCGGGTCCGCGGCGGTCGAGCGCCTCGATCCGCGCGAGGTACTTCTCGGTGATCGACCGACAGGTCTCAGCGCCGGACTTCATACGGCTCTGGAGCTCGGCGATGGTGATCTCGTCGAGCTCGAAGGAGGACGGCGGCTTCGGCAGCGCCGGATCGGGGGCTGCGGTCGCGGAACGGGGAACGGCGGCGCGGACAGCCGCGACCGCCCCGCTCGCCGTGCCGTAGCGAAACAAAGTCCGCCGATCGAGCCCGCGGGTGGAGTTGCCTCGCTTCATCGTTTGCACCTCTGGAGTGGGCGAAGGAATATCACGGCGAGGAGGGGGCTTGGGGTGGTCGGTAGTCGGTAGTCGGTAGTCGGTAGTCGGTCGTCTCGAAGGAGGCATCATGCGTAACGCTGCTCTCGCCGCCGTCGCACTCGCGGCTTTCATCCTCGCAGGAGTCGGGGTGGCGGCGGACGAGCCTTCGAAGGACCTGGCGGCGGCGCTCGCCGGATGGTGGGAGGGCTCCGCCGGGCCGGAGAACCACGTCAAGGTCCTGATCCAGCCGTCGGGCGCCTCGACGGACTACGAGTACCACTTCGACGTCACGATTCAGGGGCGCTACGAAAAAACCAACGTGAACCTCTCGGGGC
The DNA here is from genome assembly GCA_035631095.1 of Thermoanaerobaculia bacterium. Classification (GTDB taxonomy): domain Bacteria; phylum Acidobacteriota; class Thermoanaerobaculia; order UBA5066; family Gp7-AA6; genus JALYUA01. The sequence continues at coordinate 816 of DASQJK010000157.1, read as the reverse complement.
AGCTCGTTCTGTTCCGGGAGGGGAAGACGACGAGGCTTCGGTGGATCGGGCCGCGGAGCGACTGCGACCTTCCCCTGCGCCGGGCGGGCGACGGCTTCGCCGGGGAGACGCTGGCCGGAGCATGCGCGACGGCCTTCCAGAATCCCGTCCGTGGCAAGTGGATCTTCGAAATCGAGCCGGGCAGTTTCGCGGTCCGAAGCGCGGAGTCGGGCGAAACTTTGCGATTCCGAAAGAGCCGGGAACGGTAGCTACCGACTACCGACCCCGACTACGGACGGGCCGGCCCTCTCAGTGCTGATTCGGATCGTCCTCGCGAAGCGGATCCGCGTTGCCGTCGCCGGCGCGGACCGGCGCGTTCTCCCTCAGATCAGGAAGGACGCGCCGGCACGTCTCGATCCATCCGCGGGCGCGGGCCTGGCCCTGCCGGTCGCCGCGCGCCGTGGCAAGCTCGAGAAAAGTTCGAGCGTTTTCGAGGTGCATTCCGTAGTGCTCCCGGGGGGAGCGCTCCGGCCGGCGGCCGCAGAGGTCGCAGGTGTAGGTCACGAACGGTTCTGCCGTGTCGGATTTGCGGCGCCGGCGGGGACCGTCCGAGGTCCAGATCATCTGAGCCGTCGACTCGTCTTCGTCCATGGGCTTCCCTAGTTCCGACGGATTGATAGCGGCGCGATGAGCGAGCTAACGCCTCCCGAGAGGGAGGACCGTCTGGGGCTCGAGACGACTACTCGGACCGGGCCCCACACCCACCGCCCCCGCGCACATATACATTGTATCGGATGAAGCCACCCCGGGCCCTCGGCAATCTTCTCCTCTCGAAGC
>DASQJK010000156.1:0-9637 GCA_035631095.1 Thermoanaerobaculia bacterium | reverse complement strand
CTCGAGATGTACGCGGACCGTGTCTGTTCCGCGATCGCCGCGCTCGCGTCGGTTCTGGGCGGGCTCGACGCACTCGTCTTCACCGGAGGGGTCGGCGAGCATTCGGGGTCTCTCCGCGCCGCCGCGTGCGAGCGGCTGTCGTTCGCGGGTGTCCTCCTCGACCGGGGGCGAAACTCCGCGGCGCAGGCGGACGCGGAGATCGGCTCCGGCCCGGTACGGGTCTTCGCCCTGCGTGCGCGGGAAGAGTGGATGATCGCCCGGGAGACGCGGCGGGCATGCCCCTTGCTCCTGTCGCGCGCGGAGGGCACCCATGAATCCCATCGAGCTTCTGAAGAACGACCATGACGAAGTCAAAGACCTTTTCGAGGAGTACGAGAAGGCCGGCGACGACGCCGGAGCCAAAAAGCAGGCGCTCTTCGAGCAGATCCGCGACGCGCTCACCATTCACATGGACATCGAGGAGACGATCTTCTACCCGGCCGTGAAGGCGGTCCGCGACGAGGAGATCAAGGACGAGGTGCGCGAGGCGGACGAGGAGCATCACGTCGTCAAGCTCCTCCTGGGCGAGCTCGCCAGGATGACTCCGTCGGACGAGCAGTTCGACGCGAAGATGACCGTCTTGAAGGAGAACGTCGAGCACCACGTCGAAGAGGAGGAGGGAGAGCTCCTTCCGGACGCGAAGAAGCGGCTCTCCGACGAGCTCCTCGAGCAGCTCGGCGACGAGATGGAAGAGCGGAAAGAAACGCTCCTCGTGCGCGCTCCCGCCAACTGAGCGGGGGGACCCTGTGCGAGGCCGCGCCGTCACTCTCCGGGGACGGTCCCTCGAGAGGCTTGCCGTGCAAACGCCTCGCTGCCAGGGAGTTCCATTCTGGTTCGCGGATTGCTCAGAGGAGAGCCGGAGGTCTTGACGATGTTCACAAAGAGACGCCTCGGGATCGGGTTCGCCGCCCTGACGGCGCTCCTTTTGTCCTCAGCGGCGCTCCACGCGCAGCCGAGGGCGCTCTCGGAACGCGGATATGAGCGGCTGCGCGGGATGACGGACGACCTCGACCGCGCGGCGCAACACGCCGCCGACGCGGCTCAGCACCCTCGCTCGCCGTTCTACGTATCCGACCGCGATTTCCAGCGGGCGGTGACGAACTTCGCGAGGCGCGCTCACGGCTTCGACGTACGCATGGCGAACTACCGCGCGCGCCCCTGGCAGGTCGATGACGAGCTCGCCGGCCTGGTCGCCGACGCGCGCTCCGTGGAGGCTCGCATCCAGCAATCCCGGCGCAGGGACCCGCACGTCCTCGAAGACTGGAGCCGCACGGTCGAGCTGCTCAACCAGATGATCGACATCGCCCGGGACGACATGCGTGGGGGCGGGTACCAAGAGGGCGGACCTCGCCCATACGACCGGGATCAGAGACCTTACGACCGCGACGCTCGGCCCGAGGGCCGGGACGGCTACTCCCGGGATGCGCGGGACGGACGCACGGAAGGTCCCGCATACCGGGACGACCGCGGCTACGAGGGCGGGCGAGCTTCTCTCGCGCGGCTCGTCTCGGACGTTTCCGAGCGCGCCAACCGTCTGTCGGAGCGCGCGAAGCAGCTCGCGGGAGCCTTTCCCGTCGACCAGCGGCAGCGTAACGCGTGGCTCGCGATCCAGAAACTGGCGCAGGACGCCTCCGCTCTCGGCGCGCGCATCGATCGCGAGGGACAGCCTCGCGACGTGCGCTCCTCCGTCACGCAATTGAATGCCGAAGCGGCGGAAGCGGACCGCCAGATGAAACAGGGAAATGTGTTCCCGGAGCTCAAGAGCCAGTGGGCGGACCTCATGCAGTCGCTCCAGCGGCTCCGCGAAACGGCCGGCGCCTGAGCCCCTGGAAGGAGACCCCCCATGACGCGAAAAATTCGATTCCGTTCTCTCGTTCTCGCAGCCGGGCTGCCGGTCCTCGCGCTCTTTGCCGCCGGCTGTCCGGGGACATACGTCGTATCGAGCGGGCCCGTGCCCGACGACGTCCGGTACTCGCACCCCTACTACCCGCCTCCGGGCGCCGACTACGGATATGCGCGCGAGCAGTTCGCGCGGCTAGCGCATGAGCTCGACGATCGGGCCGCTCGCGCTCACCACATCGCCGAGCGGCGCGCGGCCAGCTGGGGTCCCGACGAGCGGCGGTTCTTCGAGCGCATCCACCACTTCAGCGACGAGGCCAGCAGCTTTCACGACCGCTACGAGAGCGGCGACATCCGGACCCGCGCGGATCTCCGCGCCTCGATGGAAGAGTTGATCCGCGACGCCAGAGCGACCGACCGCGCGATTCGCGACGCCAACGTTTTCCCCGAGGTGTGGAACGAGTGGGCCGGGGTGATCGCAACGCTCCAGCGGATGATCGACATGGTCCGGTAAACCCGGGGCCGGAGAACGCGAGACCCGATCAGATCGGCTCCCACCTCCGGGCGACACGGCGCGCGAGCAGGAAGAACGCGAGAGCGATCCCGCAGAGCACGAGCACCTGAGGCGCGAGGTTCCGAACAGGCTCCTCGCGCCAGAACACCTTCTGGAAACCGTCGATGGCCCACGCGTTCAGCGTGATCAGGCCGACCTTCTGCATGAACTCCGGCATCAGGAAGCGCGGGAACATGCTTCCCCCGAGCGCGGACATCACGAGCACCAGCAGGTTCGAGAGGGCGACGAGCTGCATGCGGGAGCGCGAGAGCGCAGCCAAGAGCAGGCCGAACGTGGATGCGGCGAGCGCCGTGGCGGCGGTCATGATCAGAAACCCCGCCCAGTGGCCGCGCATCTCGAGGCCGAACACCAGCGCTCCCCAGAGAAACATCACGAGGAGCTGCGACGCCGCGAGGCCGGCGAGATAGGCGAGCTTGCCGGCGAGAAGCCGCGTCATCGTCACCCTCGTCGACAGGATCCGGTCGAGCGTGCCCGTCTCGGCTTCCTCGATCAAGGCTCCTCCGGCTCCGGCCGCCGAAAAGAGAAGGAACATCACGCCGATGCCCGCCGCGTAGAACGCGATCAGGGGATTCTTCTTTTTCTCTCCGACGACGTCGCGCGTGACCACGTCCACGAGGCCGGCTTCCGAGCCCGGCCGATTTCCCGACGTCTGGCGCCTGATTCCGGCGACGCTCTCCTGCAGGCGCGTTTTCTGGTCCGTCGTCAGGCCGCCGCTCCATTTTTCGACCTCGTCGATTCCGGCCTGCGCCATCGCGTCGGGCATCGCGGTCATGGCGACTTTCTGAAGGAGGCCGGCGACGACCTGCGGCGCGACCGGATCGCTCGGGTCCGTGAGCAACACGATTTTCGAGCGATCGCCGGAGGCGCCGAACCGGATGGGACGTTCTCCGAATCCCCTGGGGACGACGATCGCGACCGGAAAATCTCCCGCGCGCACGGCCGCCTCCGCCGTCGCGGCCGTGTACGGCCCGCCGGCGCCACCCTTCTGCGCCGGCGCGGCCGTCGTCACCTTCAAGGCCGTCTCGGCCTGGAGCGCCGCCACGAACCGGCTCGAGCTCTCGGAGCGGTCCTCGTCGACGACCACCAGCTTGACCGGGTTCGTCGCGGCGCGCCCTGAGCCGCGCGCGAAGATCGCCGCGAACACGGTGAAGAAGACGAGAGGCACCGCAAAGGAGAGGACCATAGCCGCGCGATCGCGGCGCAGGTTCCAGAGGCGATTTTTCGCGATCGACAGGATCATTCGCGCAGCTCCCGGCCGGTCAGGTCGAGGAAGACCTCCTGCAGGGAAGGCGGCTTCAACGTGAGGTCCCGGACGCGGGTGTTGCCCGCGTGAAAGGTTTCGAGCAGCTCGCGGATCTGGCGGGGCGCGTCTTCGGTGCGGAGAACGACGGACGTTCCGTTCACGGACGCTCCCATCCGCTCGAGCCTTTCTCGAAGCGACGGCGGAACCGGCGCCTCCGCCTCGATCGTCAGTGCCTGCCGGGTACCGAGCGTCGAGAGGACGAGCTCGTCGCGGGTGCCCGCCGCGATGATTCGGCCGTGATCGATGATCGCGATGCGGTCGCAGAGCCGTTCGGCCTCTTCCATGTAGTGCGTCGTGTAGAGGAGAGAGACGCCTCCCGCCTTGAGCTCTCCGATCATCGTATAGATGCGCTCGCGCGACTGCGGATCGACTCCGACCGTCGGCTCGTCCAGGAGCAGGAGCCTCGGAGAGTGGATCGTCCCGCATGCGATGTTGAGGCGCCGGCGCATGCCTCCGGACAGCGCGCTCGTCTTGTCCGACGCGCGGTCGGTGAGGCCGCTCCACTCCAGGCTCCGGGCGATGGCACGCTCGAGGTCGGCGCCCTCGAGCCCCTGGTAACGGCCGAAGGTCCAGAGGTTCTGCCACGGTGAGAGGAGCGGATAGAGGGCGATCTCCTGGGGAACCCAGCCTCGCACCGCGGTGGACTCCTTCTCCAGAGGGCCCCTGCCGAAAATCCGCAGCTCGCCCGAATCGGGGACCACCCTCCCGACCACGCTTCGGACGAGAGTCGTCTTGCCGGCCCCGTTCGGGCCGAGGAGCCCGAGGATCTCTCCCGTGAACATGTCCAGGGAGACTCCGTCGAGAGCCTTCAGTCCGCCGAAGCTCTTGCGGAGCTCGCGGACCTCCAGCGGGGAAGCGGCAGTCACGGGCCGGATCATATGGCGTCAGAAGCGCATGCTTTCTCCGCGCTCTGTCACCCGACGCGCCGGCGAAGTGAGAGCGCCTACTCGGCTCTCAGCGGCTCGAGGCCGGCCCCCGCGAGCGCTCGGTTCACGCGGGGCAGGTCCGTGCGAAGCAGCTCCTCCCATTGAGCCATCGAGCGGGCGGCCGTTTCGCGCCGGTTCTCGAAGCCCTTCAGAGCGTCTGGAGTCGGAGCGGCGTCCGCGGTCTGGATCGTCTGACTGAGGCGCTGGAGAGACGAAGCGGCTGTGCGAAGCGACGGAGCACCTTCCCCTTCCTCGCTGTCCTCTTCTCCCGGGACCGGGCGCTTGCCCACCACTCTCTCCACACGTTTCGCGAGCCGGTCGAGCTCGTCGCCGCCCGCCTTCGCCCTGCTCCGCAGCGCGGCCGCAGATTTCGTGAGCGCGTCTCCGCGACGGATCGCCTGAGCGAGACGCACGCGCTCCGCCTGGATCTTCAGCGCGAGATCGAGCTGGCTTGCGAGGTCGGCGTCGGAAGCGGCGAGCCGCGGATCCCGGACGATCCTGAGCGGCTGCTCGCGCCGGAGTCCCCCGGCGGTCAGGCGCACCGTGTAGAGGCCGGGCGCCGCGAGAGGCCCGCTCTCCTCGCGCCTCGACTGCGGGTCGTGAAGCGCTTCGGGAAGCGCATGGCGCAGGTCCCATACGAAACGGTGCATCCCGGGGACGGCGGAGGGCGCAAGCGCCGGCGGCACCCATTCCGGCGCCACCTGGATTTTTCCCAGGTCGGCGGTCTTAGGAGGATCGACGCTGGAGAAACGGCGCACCGGCTCGCCGGCGGCGTTCACGATCTCCAGTGTCACCGGCGCGGACACTCCCGCGGGGAGCGTGTAATCGAGGAGCGCTCCCGCGGGAGGGTTCTCCCCGGAAGGCTCGTCGAGGGGATCCGGCGTGCCCTGAAACGGCGCGGGATGGATCCGGACCGCGTCGCGGGGCGCGAAGAGCCACGTCTTCTCCGCAGCGCTGGCAGGCGTCCACTGGCGCACCGGCGCGAGGTCGTCGAGGATCCAGAACGAGCGCCCGTGAGTCGCGATCGCGAGATCGCCGTGCGTCACGACGAGGTCCCGAACCGAGCAGTGGGGCAGATTCAGCTGCAGAGGCTGCCAGCGTTCGCCGTCGTCGAAGGAGACGAAGACGCCCGTTTCCGTTCCCGCGTAGAGAAGCCCTCGCCGGGCCGGGTCCTCACGCACCGCGTTGACGTAACTTCCTTCCGGGATTCCCTCCGCGGCGGCTTTCCAGGTTTTACCGCCGTCGCGCGTCCGGTAGATGTACGGCCTCAGGTCCTCGAGCCGGTGCCGATCGACCGCCGCGTACGCGGTCTCGGGATCGAAGTGCGAAGCTTCGAGAATCCCCACCTTGGACCACGCTGAGAGCTCTCGCGGCGTCACGTTGTCCCAGTGGCCGCCTTCGTCGCGCGTGATCCAGACGAGGCCGTCGTCCGTGCCCGCCCAGAGCAGTCCGTCGCGAAGTGAAGATGGGGCCAGCGTGTAGACGACCCCGCGGCGCGGCGCTTTGACGGCGGCGTTCGCGGCGGCGATCGCATCGAGGTTCGGAGGAACGCCCGGGTTTTCGCGGGTGAGATCGGGGCTGATCTTCGCCCAGTGGCGGCCCTCGTCGGCCGTCTTGAACACGAACTGGTTGGAGAAGTAGAGCGACTTCGGGTCACGCGGAGAAAAGATGAGGGGCAGCGTCCACGTCCGCCGGTACTCGCCGGGATAGGCCAGGGTCGGATCGATCGACTGCTCTTGAAGCGTCGTGAGGTCGAAACGCCCGACCGCCTCCCCATAGAGAATGCTCGCGTTCTTCGGGTCCGGCGCGATCGAGCCGCTTTCTCCACCACCCGCGATGGGCCTCCAGTCGCGCAGGGTGATCCCGCGGTAGTCGGTGCGGGAGGGATTCGCCACGGCGCCGCTGTCCTGCTGCGCTCCGTAAATCCAGTAGGGAGAGCGGTCGTCCGCGGTCACGTGGTAGAGCTGCGCCGTCGGCTGGTTGTACCAGGAGCTCCAGGTCGCCGCTCCGTCGACGCTCACGACCGCGCCTTGATCGCTCGCGACGATCATGCGGCGCGGATCCGCCGGGTCGACCCACAGGTGGTGGTAGTCGTCGCCTCCCGGAGCGCCCTTGACGGGAACGAAGGTGCGGCCGCCATCGGTGGACCGGTACATCGCGGTGTTGCAGACGTAGACGACTTCAGGGTTTTTCGTATCGACGGTCACGCCGCCGAAGTACCAGCCGCGCTCCCAGATGCGCCGGTCGTTCGAGACGAGCTGCCACCGCGAGCCACCGTCTCGCGACGCGTACAAACCGCCGCCCGGCTTCGCGTCGACGAGCGCGTACGCCCGGGTGCGGTCGCTGGCGGAAAAGGCGAGGCCGATGCGGCCGGCGCCCTCCCTCGGAAGACCTTCCCCCGCGCGCCGCCAGGTGTCCCCGCCATCGTCAGACCGGAAGATCCCGCTGCCGGGACCGTTGGACGGCGCATAGACGTTCCACGGCGGACGGCGCGTGCGCCAGGCGGCGGCGAGGATCTTCTTCGAATCGCCCGGGTCGAACGCGAGGTCGATCGCTCCCGTGTTCTCGTCGACGAAGAGCACCCGGCTCCAGGAGCGGCCGCCGTCTTTCGAGCGGAAGACTCCCCGCTCCGGGTTGGGCCCATACGCGTGTCCGAGCGCCGCCACGAAGACGAGCTCGGGATCCCGTGGATCGACGAGGATGCGGCCGATCTGGCGCGTCTCCGAAAGTCCTGCGTGCGTCCAGGTCTTTCCGGCGTCGCTGGAGCGATAGACGCCGTTGCCGTAGGAGATGTCGGAGCGCATGTCCGCTTCACCGGTGCCCGCGTAGAGGACGCGGGGGTTCGAGGGCGCAACGGCAATGGCCCCGACCGAGGCGATCGGCTGCGTATCGAAGATGGGTGCCCACGTCCGTCCCGCGTTGCGGCTCTCCCAGACGCCGCCGCCCACCGCGCCGAAGTAGAAATGATCCGGCTCACCGGGTACGCCCGTCGCCGTCAGTGTCCGCCCGCCGCGGAAAGGACCGACCATCCGCCAGCGCATCCCGCCAAACGGCTGTGCGACTTGCGCCAAGCTCACGGCCGCGGCGCCGGCCATCGCGGCCGAGAGCAGCACGACCGCGCGACGCATCCTGCTGCTGCGAGTCATGATGCACCTCCATCAACGCACGGAAAAATGAATCGGAGAGCGCGCGGCGGATTCTAGCGTTCACCGGGAATAAGCGGCCCTCCGGCGGGAATACACTTACACCGGAGGCCACCATGAAGAGGCTGCTCGCCGCCGTCGCCCTGGGGTCCGCCACGATTCTGATCGCGGCTTGCGCCAGCCAGGGGCCCTCCTACTCCTACGGCGGAGCAGGCGGCGGCTACGGCTACTTCCCCGAAGACCGCTACTACGACTGCTACGAGGGTTACAGCCGATACAACTGCGGCTACACGAACTATTACGACAACCAGGCGGGCGGCATCCTTCAGCGGCAGGCGGTCGTCGTCAGCGGTCCCGTCCACAGGCCGATCCCGCGCGTCATCGAGCGCCCGGCGGACAACGGCTCCCCGGCCGGCGGCCATTCCGCGAGCCGCTCCTTCGCGCGCCCGCACGCCGACGTGGAGTCGGGCGGCTCGTCAGGAGGCAGCTCGTCCGGATCGTCGGGCGGAATGTCTGGCGGCGCTCCCTCGAGCCCCCCGGCAGCGCCGGCGCCGTCCTTTTCGGCGCCCGCGCCGTCGCGCGCACCCGAGCCGATGACGGTCCAGCGCAGTCCGCAGTAGCTCTCGCCGGCGTCAGCGCGTCTCCGACCAGTCGATCAGAATTTTCCCGGCATTGCGGTTTTCGCGCATGCGCGTAAACGCGGCCGCGGCTCCCTCCGGACGATGCACCGAGTCGATCGAGACGCGCAGCTTTCCCCGGTCGAACGCGGGAAGCATCTCTCCCGCGAAGCTCGTGACGATGCGCGCCTTCTCCGCGCGCGGGCGCGAACGCAGCGTCGACCCGATCAGGCGCGCCCGCTTCTGAAGCAGCGCGGCGAGATCGAGCCACGCGCGTGAGCCCGTCATCGTGGAAAGGAAGACGACGCGCCCGCCGGTCTTGAGCAACCGCAGGTCGCCCGCGAGACTCCCGGCGCCGAGCGTGTCGAGCACCACGTCGATACTTCCCCTTCCCCATTCTCTTTCGATGGACTCGGCAAAGTCCGCCGTTCCGGTCTCGATCGTGAGATCCGCGCCCGCCTCTTCGATCGCGCGGCGTTTTTCCGGTGAGCGCGTCGTGGCGGCGACGCGGGCGCCCAGCATTTTTCCGATCTGTATCGCGGCGAGGCCCACGCCGGACGCTCCCGCGTGCACCAGCAGGGATTCGCGCCAGCGCAGGTCCGCTTCCCCGACCAGATTGAGATGCGCCGTGAGGAACGCTTCGGGGATGGCGGCGGCGCTGACGAGCGACAGCACGGTGGGAGCGGGAAAGATCTGCGCTTCGGGCACTGCCACCGTGTCCGCGTGACCGCCTCCGGCGAGGAGCGCGCAGACGGGCTCACCCGTGTCGGCGCGAGTGCCGGAGACCTCGAGGCCGAGGATCGTCGATTCGCCCGGCGGAGGCGGGTAGTGGCCGGCGATCTGGAGGAGGTCCGCGCGGTTCAGGCCGGAACCCGCCACCCGCACCAGGACCTCCCCCGGTTCGGGCACGGGGTCGTCCGCCACGCGCACCTGCGCCTCGTATCCGGCTTCCCCGTCCGAAACCTCCAGGTAACGCATCGTTCCCGGCTGGCTGTCAAGCAACGCGCGCGCCGCGGGCGAGCCGATTCCCGCCCCTCGCCATCCTTTCGCCGCAATCTGCCCTGAAAACTCCCCGGAGGAGCCCGCTCCACGCCTCCCCCGCCTGGTTCTCTGGTGCATGAGGCGGTTCTGAGCCGCCCAACGGAAGGAGACGCCATGAAGACCGGCGCAACGACTCGGTGTCTGGACATCTGGGA
>DASQJK010000155.1:0-20482 GCA_035631095.1 Thermoanaerobaculia bacterium | reverse complement strand
CCGCTCTCGCACGACGAGGTCGTGCACATGAAGGGCTCTCTGCTTTCGAAGATGCCCGGCGACGACTGGAAGAAGTTCGCCAACGTGCGGCTTCTGCTCGCGTATCAGGCCGCCGTTCCCGGCAAGAAGCTGCTCTTCATGGGCGGCGAGATCGGGCAGTGGGCGGAGTGGGACCACGACGGAAGCCTGCAGTGGTTCCTCCTCTCGCAGGAGGCGCACGCGGGCATCCAGCGCTGGGCGGCGGCGCTGAACCGTCTCGTCACGGCCGAGCCGGCGATGCACGAGCTCGACTTCCACCCGTCCGGGTTCGAGTGGGTGGACTTCCAGGACAGCCCGCAGAGCGTGATCGCTTTCCTCCGGCGCGACTCGCGGGGAAACGCGGTGCTCGCCGCGTTCAACTTCACCCCGGTTCCGCGATACCGCTACGCGTTCGGAGTCCCGTGGGGCGGGCGCTGGATGGAGATCGCCAACGGCGACTCTCCGGAATACGGAGGAAGCGGCATCGGCAACGGCGGCGTCGTGGAAGCCGAGCGCGTCCCGCAGCACGGACGTCCCTGGCGCGTGACCCTGAACCTGCCGCCTCTCGCGGCCGTGTTCCTTTCCGCGCCGATCCCGCCTCCGGAGGAAACCGAAACGAAGGTTCCTGCCCGCGAGGCCGCACGAGCGGATGACGAGGGCACAGGCGGCGCGCTGACCGAGGGCGAGACGGCGGCGGACCTCGCCCCCGCGGCATCGGTCGCCCGCCGCGTCGAGCCGCCGAAGGAACCCGAGGAGTGACGCGCTACCTCTGCGTGCACGGCCACTTCTACCAGCCGCCGCGCGAGAACCCGTGGACGGGAGACATCGGCGTCGAGGCGTCGGCCGCGCCGTATCGAAACTGGAACGAGCGGATCACCGAGGAGTGCTATCGGCCGAACGCGCACCCCGTGTCGCGATCTCCGGACGGGACGCCGCGCGAGATGCCTTCCAACTATTCGCGGATGAGCTTCAACTTCGGGCCGACCCTGTTCGAGTGGCTCGACCGGCGCGCTCCCGACGTCGGTCAGGAGATCCGCCGCGCCGACCGGGAGAGCCGCGACCGGTTTTCGGGGCACGGCTCGGCGATCGCCCAGGGCTACAACCACGTGATCCTCCCGCTCGCCAACGCCCGCGACCGGCGCACGCAGGTCCTCTGGGGCATCCGCGATTTCGAACATCGCTTCGGCCGCTCCCCGGAGGGGATGTGGCTCCCCGAGACAGCCGTCGACACTGCGACCTTCGAGGCGCTCGCCTCGTTCGGGATCCGCTTCACGATCCTCGCGCCCCAGCAGGCGCGGCGCGTACGCTCGCTCGAGGGCGGAGATTGGCGGGACGTTTCGGGCGCGCAGATCGACCCGCGCCGGCCCTACGCCGTCAACCTGCCGTCCGGAGCGCGGATCGCCGTGTTCTTCTACGACGGGCCCACCTCGGGCGCGATCGCGTTCGGGGCGCTCGCCGAAGGCGGGGAGGCGCTCGCGCGCAGGCTCGCCGGGCTCGCCGCCGACACGCCGCAGCCGCAGCTGCTGCACGTCGCGACCGACGGGGAGACCTACGGGCACCATCACCATCACGGCGAGGTCGTGCTGGCCGAAGCCCTCGACCTGCTGCCCGCGAGCGGCTTCGCGCGCCTCACCAACTACGGTGAGTTCCTGTCGCTGCATCCACCCGAATACGAGGTCGAGGTCGTCGAGGACACCGCCTGGAGCTGCACGCACGGTCTCGGCCGCTGGAAGGAGGACTGCGGCTGCCGGACCGGCCTGCACCCCGGATGGACGCAGGACTGGCGCGCGCCGTTGCGCGAATCGCTCGACGCGCTGCGCGACGCGCTGTCTCCCGTGTTCGAGGAATACGGAAGCCGCTTCTTCGAGGACCCCTGGGCGGCGCGGGACGCGTCCATAGCGATCTTCCTCGACTCTTCGCCCGAGGCGCTCGCGGAATTCCTGCGGCGCGTCGGCCGGGCTTCTACGGCCGGCAGCGGCGCGGCGGAAGCGAGGGCGCTGCTCGACATGCAGCGGCACGCGATGCTCATGTACACGAGCTGCGGCTGGTTCTTCGACGACCCGTCGGGCCTCGAGACTACGCAGATCATCCGCTACGCGGCCCGCGCGATCGAGCTCTGCCCGGAGCCGCGGCGCGGCTCGATCGAGGCCGATTTCCTGGGCCGCCTCGAAGCCGTCCGGAGCAACGACCCCGAGGTGGGAAACGCGCGCCGGATTTTCGAGGCGAATGCCGGCCCCCTGCGGGTCACCTGATCCCGTCCTCCGGCGGGGACGCTGCCGGACCGGCCGTGTGGCCGGCGGGCCCGAGCCTTGCTAAACTGGGCGCGCACCATGACCTGCTCCCGCGCGGATGCCGAGACCAGGTCGACGGTCGCGCCTGCCTTCGGATGATCCGGGGCTCTCAATCAAAACCTGGAGTGGTGAGACTTACGTGATGAAGCTTCCCGACGCCCCGCATCCCCGGCTTCCCGAAAACCTGCAGCCTCTGAACGATCTCGCAAGAGACCTGCGCTGGTCCTGGCGGCCCTCGCTCCGGGCACTTTTCGCCGCCCTCGACCCGGAGCTCTGGGAGAAGACGGGCGGCAACCCGGTGGCGCTGCTCGCGGACGTCCCGGCCGAACGCCTTCAGGCCGCCTCTTCGGACGCCGGCTTCGTCGCCCGGCTCGACGCCCTCCGATCGGAGATCGGCATCGAGGATGACGCCCAGCCGGCGCATCCGGCGACGCGCGCCATGAAGCAGCGGGGAGACCTGATCGCCTACTTTTCGGCGGAGTTCGGGTTGACGGAGCTGCTCCCCATCTATGCCGGCGGCCTCGGCGTGCTCGCCGGAGACCATCTCAAGTCGGCGAGCGACCTGCGGCTGCCGCTCGTCGGCGTCGGTCTCTTCTACAAGCACGGCTATTTCCGCCAGTCGCTCGCGCCAGGGCAAGGGCAGACCGAATCGAGCATCGCTGTCGATCCGGACCGGCTGCCCGTTTCCGTCGCGGCGCTCCCGGACGGCGGTTCGCCCATGGTCACGGTCAAGGTCGGCGAGCGCGAGGTGCACGTCCTCATCCGCATCGTCCAGGTCGGCCGGATCCCTCTCATCCTCCTGGACACCGACGTCAACGAGAACCACTCGGACGACCGTTCGATCACCGCGGCGCTGTACGGCGGCGACCACGAGATGCGCATCCGGCAGGAGATCGTCCTCGGCATCGGGGGCCTTCGCGCGCTCGACCTTCTTCGCCTGCGGCCGACCGTGCGCCACATCAACGAGGGGCACGCGGCATTCGTCGGGCTCGAGAAGATCCGGCAGCTCGTCCTCGAGGAGGAGCTCACCTTCGCCGACGCGCGCGAGCGCGCCGCCGCGGGAAACGTGTTCACGACCCACACGCCCGTGCCGGCGGGGATCGACCGCTTCTCTCCGGACCTCGTCGCCCGTTATCTGGCCGACTACGTGCCGGCGACGGGTCTCTCCGTCGAGGAGTTCCTCCGCCTGGGGCAGGAATCGACGGGCAATCCCGGCGAGCCGTTCTCGATGGCCGTTCTCGCGCTGCGGCTCTGCGGCCATGCCAACGCGGTCTCGCAGCTCCACGCGCGCGTCTCGCGGCGGCTGTGGCTCGGCCTTCTGCCGGAGCTCGCCGACGAAGACGTGAAGATCCGAGCGATCACCAACGGCGTGCACCGGCCCACGTGGACGGCTCCCGAGGTCGCCGCCTTTCCCCTGGTCGAGAATCCCGAGCGCGTCAGCCGCGCCGCTCTGTGGGCCGCGCACGAGAGCCTGAGATCCCGGCTCGTCGACAGCTGCCGGACGAGGCTGCGCAGCGTCGACGGCTCGGCGGAAGAGAACGCCGCGGCCGAAAAGATCCTCGACCCGAAGGCGCTGACGATCGGTTTCGCACGCCGCTTCGCGACTTACAAGCGCGCCAACCTCATCCTTCGCGACCCGGATCGCCTGGCGCGCATCCTCTCGTCGGCTCCCGTGCAGATCCTGTTCGCCGGCAAGGCGCACCCGCACGACGAGCCCGGCAAGGACCTGATCCGCTCCATCGCCGCCTTTGCCGAAGACTCCCGCTTCCGCGGCAAGATCGTTCTCCTGCCGGACTACGACATGCGCCTCGCCCGAGCGTTGGTGGCGGGTTGCGACGTGTGGCTGAACAATCCCGTGCGGCCTCACGAGGCCTCCGGCACGTCGGGGATGAAGGCCGCCATGAACGGCGTGCTGAACATGTCCGTTCTCGACGGGTGGTGGGACGAGGCGCCCTACGAAGAGACCGGCTTCGTCATCGGACCGGCGACCGACTACGCGCCCGACGAGGAAGTGGCGACGTCGCTCTACGAGGTGCTCGAGAACCAGGTCATCCCGCTCTTCTTCCGGAGAGACGAGACGGGGCTTCCCCAGGGATGGGTCGAGAAGATGATCCAGAGCGCGTCACGCATCGGAAGGCAGTTCTCGTCCGACCGCATGGTGCTCCAGTATCTCGAGCAGAGTTACGTCCCGGCGTCGGAGCGGCGCATCTCGATCCTCGAGGGCCGGCCGCCAGACCCGTACACGCTCGCGCCGTTCTCCGACGCGCGGGGATGACCGCGCGGTCCCCTGAGGCTCGGGCCGCAGGGATCCTCCTCCACGTCTCCTCGCTGCCGTCTGCCTTCGGCGTGGGGGACCTGGGTCCCGCCGCCGTCCGGTTTCTCGACTGGGCCGCGGCGGCGGGGCAGAGCCTGTGGCAGGTCCTGCCGCTCGGCCCCACCGGAGCCGGCGACTCGCCGTACGGCGGCGCGTCCGCCTTCGCCGGCAACCCGCTCTTCATTTCGCCGGAGGGCTTGGTCGAAGAGGGATGGTTGGACTCCCTCTCACCGGCGGAGGGATTTTCGGCGGCAGGCAAACTGAAAGAAGCCCTGCTCCGCAGAGCGTTCGAGCGCGCGAACGCCCTCCCGCAATCCCGCGGCGACTTCGAGCGGTTTCGTTCCGCGCCCGAGCAAGCACCCTGGCTCGCCGATTGGTCCCTCTACGAGGTCCTGCACCGCCGCGCCGGAGGAGCCGGCTGGATCGCATGGGACGCCCCGCTCGCGCAACGGGACCCCTCCGCGCTGAACGAAGCCCGCCGCTCCCTGACGGAGGAAATCGAATTCGCCGAGTGGACGCAGTTCGTCTTCTTCCGGCAGTGGGAGCGCCTGCGCACCGAGGCGTCCCGCCGCGGGATTCGGATCGTCGGCGACCTTCCCATCTACGTCGCACACGACAGCGCCGACGTG
The DNA here is from genome assembly GCA_035631095.1 of Thermoanaerobaculia bacterium. Taxonomy (GTDB): domain Bacteria; phylum Acidobacteriota; class Thermoanaerobaculia; order UBA5066; family Gp7-AA6; genus JALYUA01. Next base: position 15,230 of record DASQJK010000155.1, on the reverse strand, counting down.
TGGGCGCACCGGGAGCTTTTCGCGCTCGACGAACGAGGGTTTCCGGAACGCGTGGCGGGAGTGCCTCCGGATTACTTCTCCGCGACGGGTCAGCTCTGGGGCTATCCCGTGTACCGGTGGGAGGCGCACGCCTCCTCGGGCTTCGCGTGGTGGACCGAGCGCCTGCGAACGAACCTCCGGCTCGCCGACGCCGTTCGGATCGACCATTTCCGCGGGTTCGCCTCCTTCTGGGAAGTTCCCGCCGCGGAGCGCACGGCTTTGAACGGCCGGTGGTCGCCGGGTCCCGGGCGCGCTCTGTTCGACGCGGCCGCGAAGGCGCTCGGCGGCGGGCCCCTTCCCGTCATCGCGGAGGATCTCGGCTTCATCACGCCCGACGTGACGGAGCTCCTCGACGAGCTCGGCTTCCCGCGGATGAAGGTGCTCCAGTTCGCTTTCTCCCAGGACGACAGCCCGCACCTGCCGCACCGGCACATCGAGAACGCGGTCGTGTACACGGGCACGCACGACAACGACACCAGCGCGGGGTGGGCCCGGGAACTTTCGGATGAAGAGCGCGAGCGCTTCCTCCTCTACGCGGGTGTCGATCCCGGCGCCGGCGCGCTCCTGCGTCTCGCCTACGAATCTGTCGCGCGATGGGCGATCGCTCCGATGCAGGACGTCCTCGAGCTTCCCGGCTCGGCGCGCATGAACACGCCGGGCGTGGCGGAAGGAAACTGGGCCTGGCGGGCGCGCGCGAGCGATTTCGGCGCCGAAACGGCGGCGCGGCTGCGGCGGCTCGCCGCGGTCACGGGCCGGTCCCGAAAAATCCCCTTGACATGACGGCCCGCGTGTCCCAACGTACGCTCGCGATGCGATTGTTTCCCGTGTCTTCGCGCGTCCGGGCGGCCGCCAGGAGGACTTCCTCCATGGCGTCGGCCGGGGCGTTCCTCCTCCCGTAGAATCCCCCACAAGCCGCCGCTCAATGAAACGCCGCTCGCCGGTCGTGTGCCTCGCCTTTTCCGGTGGTCTCGACACCACCTACTGCGCCGTCCTTCTGCGCCGCGAGGGGAGCCTCGTCCACGCCGTGACGGTGGACACGGGAGGTTTCACGCCCGCGGAGCGGCGGACGATCGTCGCCCGCGCGCGGGCGGCGAAGGTCGAAAAGCACGTTTTCGTCGACGGCCGGAGCGACGTTTTCGAGAAGTACGCGCTGCCGCTGCTCTTCGGCAACGTGCTGCGGGGCGGCGTCTATCCGCTGTCCGTGGCGGCCGAGCGCGCCGTGCAGGCGGAGACGGTCGCCGCGTACGCGCGCAAGGCCGGGGCCGAAACGATCGTCCACGGGTCGACCGCGGCGGGCAACGATCAGTTCCGGTTCGACGCCGCGCTGCGCGTGCTCGCTCCCGAGATCTCCGTGCGCGCTCCCATCCGCGACGGGAACGTCTCGCGCGAGGAAGAGACCCGGTTCCTCGCGGGCGCGGGCGTAGCGATCCCGCCGAAGACGACGCGCTACTCGGTCAACGAGGGCTTGTGGGGGACGACCATCGGCGGAGGAGAAACGCACGACTCCTGGGAGTTGCCGCCGGAGGAGCTCTACCCTGGAAACACCGTCGGCCGAGCGCCGAAGCGCGCGCGCGAGGTTTCCGTCGGGTTCGAGGCGGGGCGGCCCGTGTCCCTCGACTCGAAGAAGCTCGACCCTCTGGCTCTGGTCGAGAAGTTGAACCGGATCGGCCGGACTTACGCGGCCGGCCGCGGCATCCATCTCGGGGACACGATCCTCGGCGCCAAGGGCCGCATCGCGTTCGAGGCTCCGGCGGCCCTCGCGCTGATCGCGGGGCACGCGGAGCTCGAGAAGCTCGTGCTCACGAAGGAGCAGCGCCAGCTGAAGGCGCAGGTCGCGGACACCTACGGCCGGCTCGTCCACGAAGGACTGCCGTTCGAGCCCGCCGCATCGGATGCCGCCGCATTCCTTCGCGCGACCCAGGGCCGCGTCACGGGAGAGGCCCGCGTGCGGTTCTCGGCCGGTAAGTTCGAGATCGCCGGGGTCCGCAGCCCGTTTTCGCTGATGCGCACGTCGCTCGTGCGGTACGGAGAATCCAACGCGTATCTGACGCCCGCGGAGGCGGAGGGAGTCGGCAAGACGCTCGCGCTTCCGGGCCGGCTCTGGACGCTGGCCGGAAAGGAGTCCTCGTGAAGATCACGCTCGACAAGATCGCGTCCTCGACGGCGCGCCTCGCGCTTCCGCGCGAGGTCGAGATCTCACCGCACATCGAGGCGAAGGAGGGCAACGTCCTCGCCGTCCGCGCGCTGATGGAGAAGAGCGTCTACGACAGGCTGGAGCTCGTCTCCGGCCGCATGGCGAAGATCAACAAGGGTGACGTCATGGCGGGGACGCTCGGGTACCGCCGCGCGCTGAAGGGGTTCGTCGGCGTCATCCCGGACTCGATCCACGCGGGCGACACGATCCACGTCCTGAACCTGGGCGGCGTCCTCGGCCTCTGCGTCGGAAAGAACCCCGAGGTCGGCAGCCCGCTCGAGGTGGAGGTCCTCGGATCCGTCCTCCTCGACGGCAAGCCGGCGAACATCGCGCAGAACTCGATTCCGGCGCGCGAGTCGCTCGGCCCCTGCCCGCCGCTCGTCGTCGTGGCGGGGACCTGCATGAGCGCCGGCAAGACCGCGGCCGCGTCGGAGATCGTGAAGCGGTTCGCCCAGGCGGGCCACCGCGTCGCGGCGGCGAAGCTCTCGGGCGTCGCGTGCCTGAAGGACACCCTCGACATGGAGGACCATGGCGCCTTCGCGACGCTGTCGTTCCTCGACTGCGGCCTTCCCTCGACCGCGCACGTCAAGGACCTCGCGCCGTACGCGCGCTCGATCCTCGCCGATCTCGCGGCGCAGAAGCCGGACGTCATCGTCGTCGAGCTCGGCGACGGCATCCTGGGCGACTACCGCGTGGGCACCTTCTTCGGCGACCCCGAGCTCGTGGGCGCGACGAAGGCCGTCGTCATGTGCGCCAACGACCTCGTGGCGGCGTGGGGCGCCCAGAAGCTGATGGAGCAGTGGGGGATTCCCATCACCATCGTCTCCGGGCCCGTCACCGACAACCAGACGGGCACCGAGTACGTCAGCCAGGAGATGAAGCTTCCCGCCGCCAACGCCAAGACGGACGGGCGCGCGCTCTTCGGGGTGGTGTACGACGAGATCCATAAACACGACCACGAAACGCAGGAGGCGGAGATTCCGCAGGAGATCAAGCGATGACGATCCGGGTGGGCATCTTCGGCGCGGCCGGCTACGCGGGCGGCGAGCTGCTGCGGCTTCTCCTCGACCATCCGAAGGCGGAGCCCGTCGCCGTCATCTCGAGGTCGCAGGCGGGGCAGCCCGTCTCCGCCGTGCACACGCACCTCTCGAGGCTGACGGACCTGCAGTTCACGAGCGACCTTCCGGAAGGGCAGGACGAGCCGGAGGTGATCTTTCTCGCCGGCGGGCACGGTTACGCGGTCACGGCCGCGCCGCCTCTGCTCGACCGCGGCATCCCCGTGATCGACCTTTCGGCCGACTTCCGCCTGAAGGACCCGAAGTCGTTCGAGAAGTACTACGGTCCGGTGCCGCCGGGCTTCTCGCGTCAGCCGGAGTTCGTCTACGGGCTGCCCGAGCTCTTCCGGGAGCGGATCGGGACCTCTCGCGCGATTGCCTCGCCGGGCTGCTTCGCGACCGCGTCACTGCTCGCGCTGGCGCCGCTCTGGCGCGCGGGCCTCGTCGACGACGCCGCTCCCGTCTCGGTGTTCGCGATCACGGGATCCTCGGGAGCGGGCGTGACTCCCACGCCGACGACGCATCACCCCCGCCGCGCGTCCGCGTTTTTCGCGTACGGGATCGACGGCCACCGTCACCTGCCGGAGATCGAGGAGTCGCTGACGGAGATCGGGGCTCCCGCCGCCGGCCGGATCGTCTTTCAGACCCACTCTGCTCCCCTCGTGCGCGGAATCTTCGTCACCGCCAACGTCCCCTTGAAGCGGCCCGCGGACCGCGATTCCTTGAAGGCGCTCTTCGAGAACGCGTATCAGCACGAGTTCTTCGTCCGCCTCGTCGAGGGATCTCCCGACGTGGCGGCGGTCAAGGGAACGAACTTCGCCGACATCGGCGTGGCGTCGTTCGGCAACACGGCGAAGGTGTTCGTCGCCATCGACAACCTCGTCAAGGGCGCCGCCGGTCAGGCGATCCAGGCGATGAACATCCTTTTCGACCTGCCGGAGCCCATGGGCCTCAAGATGACGGGGGTCTTTCCATGATGCCTTCCTCATCCACCGCGCCCGCGCCCCTCCTCGCCTCGACGGAGCTGCCGACGTACACGCGCTGGCCGGTCACTCTCGTGCGCGGCCAGGGCTCGACCGTCTGGGACGACGCCGGGAAGAGCTACCTCGACCTGTACGGCGGCCATGCGGTGGCTTCGACAGGGCACGCGCATCCGGAAGTCGCCCGCGCCGTCTCCGAGCAGGCGGGCACGCTCCTCTTCTACTCGAACGTCGTCGCCGTGCCCGTGCGGACGCGCGCCTCGGATGCCGTCGCGCGCCACGCTCCAGGCACGCTCGGCAAAGTCTTCTTCGTCAACTCGGGAACGGAGGCGAACGAGAACGCGATGCGGCTCGCACGCCGTGCGACGGGGCGGCAGGACGTGCTCTCCTTCCACGGCGGCTTCCACGGCCGGACGGCGGACGCGATCTCGGCGGCGGGGCTCGAGAAGTACCGCGCCCTCGGCCGGCCGAACGTTCCCGGCCACCGGCTGGCGCCCTTCGGCGACCTCGCGGCGGCGGAAGCGGCGATCGACGACCGGGTCGCGGCGGTCCTCATCGAGCCGATCCAGAGCCTGGCGGGAGTCGTCACCGCTCCGGGCGAGTACTTTCAGGGGTTGCGCCGCCTGTGCTCCGAGCGCGGCGCGAAGCTCATCTACGACGAAGTGCAGACAGGATTCGGGCGGACGGGAACCTTCTTCTGGGCCGGCCGGCACGGCGTGCTGCCGGACCTGATCACGCTCGCCAAGGGGATCGCGAGCGGCGTGCCCATGGGAGCCGTGCTCGTCGCGGAAGACATCGCCGCGGGGGTGAAGCCGGAGGACTACGGCACGACGTTCGGCGGAGGGCCGCTCGCATCGGCGGCTTGCGAGGCGACCGTGCGCGTCATCGAGGAGGAGCGTCTGCTCGAGAACGTGCTCGCCGGCTCGCGGCGCATCCGCGATGGCCTGGCGAAGATCGGCGCCGTGAAAGAGGTTCGTGGCGAGGGGTTCCTCCTCGGCATCGTCCTCGACCGGCCCGGCAAGCCGGTGCGTGAGGCGCTGCTCGCGCGAGGCATCCTCGTCGGGGGCAGCGATCTTCCGGACGTGTTGCGCCTCCTGCCGCCGCTCGTCCTGACGGCGGGGGAGATCGACCGCTTCCTTTCCGTTCTGCAGGAGATCCTTTGAAGCACTTCCTTTCCACGCGGCATCTCTCGCAGCCCGAGTTCGAGTCCCTCCTCGCGCGGGGCGAGGAGTTCCGCCAGGGCGCCGAGACGGGGATTCTGCGCGGGAAACACATCGGGCTCGTCTTCTTCAACCCGTCGCTGCGCACGCGGGTGTCCATGGAAATCGCGGTTTCGAAGCTCGGCGGCACGCCCGTCACCCTCTCCGTCGGCAGCGACGCCTGGACCATGGAGTACCGCGACGGCGTCGTGATGCACGACGCGGCCGTCGAGCACGTGCGCGAAGGCGCGGGCGTCCTGGGCCGCTACTGCGACATGCTCGGCGTCCGCTCGTTTCCCGAAGGGAAGGACTACGAGCAGGACCGCAGGGAGCCGGTGCTGAACGCGTTCGCGAGCTACTCCGGCGTCCCGGTGATCAACCTCGAATCGCCCCTCGACCATCCCTGCCAGGCGATGGCCGACTGCATGACGATCCGCCAGCGGCTCGGGCAGACGGCGGGCCGGCGCGTCCTGCTGACGTGGGCGTACCACCCGAAGGCGCTTCCGATGGCGGTGCCGAACTCGTTCCTGATGGGAGCCGCGAGGCTCGGCGTCGATCTCGTACTCGCCCGGCCGGAGGGCTACGAGCTCGACCTCGACATCGTCCGCACCGCGCAGAAGCTCGCCGACGCGAACGGCGGCCGCCTCACGATCACGGAAGACCAGGAGGCCGCCTACCACGGCGTCGAGGTCGTGTACGCCAAATCCTGGGGGTCGCTCGCGGACTACGGCGACACGTCGGCCGAGGCGATGCGCCGCGCGAAGCTGCGCGACTGGCGCGTGACCGAGCAGCGGATGTCGCGTGGACAGTTCGCGATCTTCATGCACTGCCTGCCGGTGCGCCGCAACGTGGTCGTCGACGACGCGGTCCTCGACGGTCCTCGGTCCGTCGTGCTGGACGAGGCGGAGAACCGGCTCTACGCGCAGCAGGCGATCCTGGAGAGCCTGGCCAAGGACGTCTCGTGAAAGACGCGATCGGCGTCGACGCGGAGCTGCTGCGGGAGGCGCTCCCGTACATCCGCCGGTTCAAGGGAAAGACGTTCGTCGTCAAGGTATCCGGCAAGGTCACCGAGAACCTCGAGAACCTGTCGTCGCTCGCCGAGGAGATCGCGCTCCTCCATCAGGTGGGGATCCGCGTCATGGTCGTGCACGGCGGAGGCGCCCAGGCGACGGAGCTCTCCGAGCGGCTCGGCCTCGAGACGAAGCTCGTCAACGGCCGGAGGGTCACCGACGACGCCACGCTCGAAGTCGTGAAGATGGTGTTCGCCGGCAAGATCTCGGTCGAGATCCTTTCGGCTCTCCGCGCTTTTGGGGTGCACGCCGTGGGGGTCTCGGGGATCGACGGAAACGTCGTGCTGGCCCGAAAGCGCGCGAAGAAGAGCATGGTCAACCGGGAGACGGGGAAGCGCGAGATGATCGACTTCGGAAACGTCGGCGACGTCGTCCAGGTCGACCCGAGGCTGCTGACGACGCTCCTCGACGCCGGGTACCTGCCGATCGTTTCGCCGCTCGCCGCCGACGAGAGCGGCCAGGTCTACAACGTCAACGCCGACACGATCGCGTCCGCGCTGGCGGTCGAGCTCGACGCCGAGAAGCTGATCCTGCTTTCGGACGTCCCCGGCGTGCTCGCGAAGCCGGGAGATCCCGAGAGCCGGATCTCCCGGATGTCCGCCGCCGAAGCGCGCAAGCTCGCGAAGAGTCCCGCGGTGACGGGCGGGATGGTGGCGAAGCTCGAGGAGATCTCCCGCGTGGTCGAAGCGGGGGTACGCGCCGTCCACATCGTGAACGGAAACGAACGCAACGCCCTGCTGTCGGAAATCTTCGGAGACCGCGGCAGCGGGACCATGGTGGTCGGGTGATCGCTTCCCTCAGGATGACGACGTGAAGGCGGGCGTCACGACTGTGCTGGACTGGCTGATGGAGTTCGTCTCCATCCAGAGCGTCTCCGGGGACGAAGACGCGCTCGCGGACCGCATCGCTCAGATCTGCGCGGACGCGGGAATCGAGGCGAAGCGCGAGGGCCGCAACGTTTGGGCGCGGCGCGGAGAGTCGGGACCGTGCCTGCTGCTGAATTCCCACATCGACACCGTCCCGGCCGTCGAAGGCTGGACGTCCGATCCCTGGGTGCCGCGGATCGAGGCGGACCGCCTCGTCGGCCTCGGCGCGAGCGATGCGAAAGCGTCCGTCGCGGCGCTTCTCGAGGCGTTCCTGACGGCGCCTCTCGCCGGGAACGTGCGGGTCGTTTTCGCCGCGACCTGCGACGAAGAGACGGGCGGCCAGGGGCTCGAAAAACTCGTGCCCCATCTCGCGTTCGACGCCGCGATCGTGGGGGAGCCGAACGGCTTCCGGCCCGCGATCGCGCAGAAGGGGCTTCTCAAGCTGAAATTGACGGCGCGAGGACGCGCCGGCCACGCAGCGCGACCGCAGCTCGCGGAGAACGCGATCGTCCGCGCGGCAAAGGACGTCCTGGCGATCGAACGGCTGGCGTTCGACGTCCAAGACCCGTACCTCGGCCGGCCGACCGCCACGGCGACGATCATCCACGGGGGCGTTCGTTCGAACGTGGTTCCGGACGTTTGCGACATCACGGTGGACGCCCGCACGATCGCGGGCTTCGACAACGACGCAATGCTCGGCGCGATCCGGAACGCCGTCGAGTCCGACGTGACGGTGCTGTCCTCGCGCCTGCGCCCCGTCGGCGGCGATCCCGAGTGGAAGATCGCGCGGGCCGCTTCGCAGGCCGCGGGGGGAGCCGCCGTGACGGGATTTCCGAGCGTCAGCGACCTCGCGCACCTCGGCGGAACGCCCGCCGTCGTGTTCGGGCCGGGCGAGCCCTCTCAGTCGCACGCGCCGGACGAGTCGATCGACGTCGCGGCGGTCCTGGCCGCGCCGGAAATCTACCGGCGCGCCATCGCGGCGTACTTCGCGTGAAGCGCAGGAAAGCGGGGCCGCCAAAAGCAAAAGCGCTGTGGGGCGCCGGCTTCGACTCTTCGCCCGGCGCAGCCCTCTCGAGGCTCTCCGTCTCCCATCCTTTCGACCGGCGGCTCGCGCAAGTGGATCTCGCGGGCTCCCTCGCACACGCGCGGGGCCTCTTCCGCCGCCGGCTGCTGACCCGCGCCGCCCTGACCCGCATCGAACGGGCGATCCGCTCCATCCAGCGGGAGATCGCGTCCGGTAAGTTCCGCTTTTCCGACGCGGACGAGGACATCCACCTGAACGTCGAGCGACGGATGATCGAGCTCGCGGGGGACGCCGGCCGGCGGATCCACGCGGGCCGCTCGCGAAACGACCAGGTCGCGCTCGACCTCCGGCTGTGGACGCTGGGCGCGATCGACCGATCCTCGGCCGCGATCCGCTCCCTTGGCAACGCGATCCTCGCGCGAGCCGAAGAGCTGCTGGACGCCGAGATCGTTGTCGCCGCGCGCACGCACCTGCGCAGCGCGCAACCCGTCCTGCTCGCGCACGTGTTCCACGCCTGGGTCGAGATGCTCCTGCGCGATCTCGGCCGGCTCGCGGACGCGCGCCAGCGCGCTGCCGTGTCTCCGCTCGGAGCCGGCGCATGCGCAGGATCGACGCTCCCCCTCGACCGGAACGGCGTCGCCAAGGAGCTGGGCCTCTCCTCCGTCACCGCGAACAGCCTCGACGCCGTCTCCGACCGGGACTTCGCGGCGGAGTTCGAGGCGGCCGCCGCGCTCGCGATGACCCATCTCTCGAGGATGGCGGAAGACCTGATCCTCTGGACGGGCGACGAGTTCCGCGTCTTCTCGCTTTCGGACGCGACGGCGACGGGCTCGTCGATGATGCCGCAGAAGAAGAACCCGGACTCGCTCGAGCTCACGCGGGGCAAGACCGGGCGCGTGATCGGCAGCCTCGTCTCCACGCTGACGATCCTCAAGGGGCTGCCGCTCTCCTACGACCGCGACCTCCAGGAGACGCAGGAGCCTCTCTTCGAGACGGCCGACGCGCTCGAGCTTTCCCTCGCGGCCGTGGAGGAGGTAATCGCCGGGCTGCGCCTGTTGCCCGAGAAGGAACGCGCGCCGATCGACCCGTCCTCGCTCGCCACGGATCTCGCGGAGGAGCTCGTCCGCCGGGGCGTGGCATTCCGGACCGCGCACGAGCGCGTCGCCCGGTGGAGCCGCAAGGCGGCCGCCGGGAAACGGGACCTGCGCGAGGTCGTCTGGACCGAGTCGCCCGACCTGCGATCCTTTGCCGAATCGCTGTCTCCCGAATCCTCGATTCGCCGCCGCGACGGAATCGGCGGGACATCGCCGCGGCGCGTGCGCGCGGCATTGCGGCGCGCGCGGAGGCAGCTGCAGCCCTGAAGTGAGGGAGGATATTCGGATGCCCCACGGCAAGATCTGCTACCTCGAAATCCCCGCCAACCGCGCCGAAGACTCGGCACGCTTCTACTCGGAGATCTTCGGATGGAAGGTGCGCGAACGCGGGGACGGCAACCTGGCGTTCGACGACACGGGAGGCGTGAGCGGGACGTGGGTCAAGGGGGCGGACCGCACGCCCGATGAGCGCACCCGGACCTACATCATGGTCGACAGCATCGCGGAATCGCTCAAACGGATCGAGCAGTCCGGCGGCAGAGTCGTCACGCCCCGCACCGACATCGGGGAGGGCATGGGCGCGTTTGCCGTCTTCACCGATCCCGTCGGAAACGAGTTCGGGCTCTACGAAGAACCGCGCCGAGAGCGATGAAGCGGACGTGGACGATCATCGGCGTCCACGACGTCGCCGCCAGCTTCCGCTGGTACCAGTCGCTCTTCGGGCAGACGCCGGCGCGTCCGGCGCACGATGACTTCGGCCAGATCGTCGATGACGACGGAACCGTCCTGCTCTGCCTTCACCAATGGGGAGCGCACGAGCATCCCCCCTTGAGGGGTCCCGCCGAGGGCATGGCCGGCAACGGTCTGCTTCTTTTCTTCCGCGTGGACGATCTCGACGAGGCGCTCGACAGAGCACGCGCGCTCGCCACGCGATTCGAGGAAGAGCCGCACCTGAACCCCCATACGCAGACGCGGGAGTTCTCCCTGCGGGATCCGGACGGGTACTACGTCACGATCTCCGCGCTTTCCGATTGACCGCGGTGATGAGCCTTCGGCATCGCGCGCCGGGCTTTTGAGCTCGGGTCATCGGTCGCCGTCTGCGGCGTAGAATCTTCGCCGCAAAATGAAAGAGGAGGGAAGATGAGGAACGAATCGAGGCTCTGCCGCGCGATGCTCGCTGCGTCCTGGATGCTGTGCGCCACCATGTTCGCGCGAGGCCAGACGACGGACCACGCGGTCATACAGAACATGGCTGAGATGCGGTTCACCGCTTTCCCCGGAATGCCGAGTTGCACGCCCGGCGCTGTCAAGGCTGGCGACCCGTCCAAAGGGGCTTCGATCATCCTCGCCCGAGCGGAGACAGGATGTACCGTGCCCTGGCACTGGCATTCACCGAATGAGCACCTGATGATGGTGAAAGGTACGGCCCGTCTGGACATGAAGAATGAGAAGTCCAGCATGCTGCGCGCCGGTGGCTTCGCCATGCTGCCGGCGAAACATGCTCATCAGTTCGTCTGTACCAGCAGCTGCCTCTTCTACGTCTATTCCGATGCCGCCTTCGACATCCATTACGTGAACGATCAGGGAAGTGAAATATCGCCGGACGAAGCGCTCAAATTGAGCAAGCGCGCCCCTGCGAACAACAAGAAGTCGTAGCGCTTGAGGGCAGCCGCCGTCGTCCGGGCCGCTTTTCTCATTGGCATCGCGTTTCCCCTGGTCGCGCGCGCCGCGGAGCCGCCTTCAACCCTGGACTCCGCTTCCGCGGCGCGATTCGCGGCGCTCGCGCTCAAGTGCCTGCACCAGGAGTATCCGAACAAGATCTCCCACACGATGAGCGGCGATGCCGATGCGCGCGTTCCGCGTGAGCTGACGCCGGCGTTCTTCGGCTGCTACGACTGGCATTCAGCGGTTCACGGCCACTGGCTTCTCGTGCGCCTCGCCCGCCTCCACCCCGACGCCTCCTTTGCTCGGACGGCCCGAGAGGAGCTCGCCGGGAGCTTCACCGCGCGGAACATCGCCGCGGAAGTCGCCTATCTGGAACGAGCGGACCGCGCGTCGTTCGAGCGTCCCTACGGTCTGGCCTGGCTGCTTCAACTCTCGGCGGAGCTCCGGGGGTGGGACGATCCGCAGGCGCGGCAGTGGGCGGCGACCCTCGCGCCGCTGGAGGCTGCGGCCGGCAAGCGCCTCAAGAGCTGGCTGCCGAAGCTCCAATACCCGATTCGCATCGGCGAGCACAGTCAGACCGCTTTCTCGTTCGGCCTCGTCTGGGACTGGGCTCGCGTCTCCGGCGATCAGGAGATGCGGGCGCTGCTGGAATCTGCGGCGCGGCGATTTTTTCTGGCTGACAGGAGCTGCCCGCTGGCCTACGAGCCGTCGGGCGAGGATTTTCTGTCGCCCTGCCTGGCCGAAGCGGATTTCATGCGCCGTGTCCTCGACCGCCGGGCCTTCACCGAGTGGCTCGGAGGCTTTCTGCCGGGCATACCGACCACCGCCGGGAAGGTGTGGCTTTCACCCGGAATCGTGACGGATCGGTCCGATCCCAAGCTCGCGCACATCGACGGTCTCAACCTCAGCCGCGCCTGGATGCTGGAGGGCATCGCGCATGGACTGGATCCGACGGACCGCCGGGTGCCGGCGCTGCTTTCCGCCGCGGATCGACATCGGGACGCGGCCCTGCCCGCCGTGACCGGAGAGCACTACGAAGGCGGTCACTGGCTGGGCACCTTTGCCGTTTACCTGACCAGCAAAGCGGGGTTACGCTGAGCGGCGCGACCCGCCCATGCAGCTGACAGATCGATCCCGAAGGTCATGACGGTGACCTCCGAGTGACTCGCGCGACGAACGCCCGCATCGCGGGAGTCACGCTCCTCGTTTACATCGCCGCGACGATGACGAGCGTGGTCCTCTTTTCCCGGGCGATCGCCGGAGAAGGCGTGGCCGCGCAACTGGCGGGAATCGGCCGGCATGCGATGGACGTGCGGCTCACCATCCTGGCCGGCCTTCTGGGGAATCTCTGCGCCCTCGTGCTCGGCGTCACGCTCTACTCGATCACCCGCGGCCAGGACCAGGACCTGGCCATGCTCGCGATGATCTGCCGTGTCGCCGAGGGAGTGGCCGGCATCGACGTATCGAGGACCCTCGGCCTGCTGTGGCTCACGACCGCAACCGACGCGGCCGCTCTGGACAGAGGCGCGGCGACCGCGCTCGGCGCCTATTTCCTGAAGATGGAGACCTCGTTCACCGCGAGCGGCGCCTTCTTCGCGCTGGGCAGCGCGGTGTTTTCCTGGCTGCTGCTGCGCGGCCGGATGATCCCTGCGCCGCTGGCCTGGCTCGGCGTGCTCGGCTCGATTTTCCCTGCCGTGTTCTTTCCGCTGCAACTCGCGGGATTGGTGAGCGGGTCCGTGACGCGGGTGATGTGGTACCCGGTGCTCCTGTTCGAAGTGGTGCTGGCGTTCTGGTTCCTGATCAAGGGAGTCGCCGCTCCCGCGCCCGACGAAGGTCGATGATCGTCGTCGGCGGGGTCATCGGACTCGTCTATCTCGCTCCCGCTCGTTAGGCCGTGCCGTTCGATCTCCAGCCTCTCCTCAAAGGCGAGCTCCTCGAGATGCGGCCTCTTCGACCCTCCGACTTCGACGAGCTCTTCGCGGTGGCGTCGGATCCGCTCATCTGGGAGCAGCACCCCGCCCACGACCGCTGGGAGGAGCGGGTTTTCCGGAAATTCTTTCTGGATGCCCTGGACTCTCGCGGGGCCCTGATCGCTTCCGATGCGAGCGGTGGACGGATCATCGGATCGTCGCGGTACCACGGATACGACGAGGAGAAGAGCGAGATCGAGATCGGCTGGACGTTTCTCGCCCGGTCACATTGGGGCGGCCGCTACAACGGCGAGATGAAGCGGCTCATGCTCGACCACGCGTTCCGGTTCGTCGACCGGGTGATCTTCCGCGTCGGCACGACGAATTTCCGCTCGCAGCGAGCCGTGGAAAAGATCGGCGGCGTTCGCGCCGGGTCGAGCTTCGACGCGACCGGGCGGGAGAGCGCCGTTTACGAGATCACGGCCTCGGCGTACGCAGGGAGGTGACGCGGGCATGGTCGTGTTCGTAAACGGCGCCTTCGGTGTCGGCAAGACCGAAGTCTCGCGTCTCCTCGTCCGACGGCTCCGCGGCGCGACGCTCTACGACCCTGAGCCCGCTGGCGTCCTGCTCCAGAGGCTCCGCGCGCTCACGCGGCGGCCGGTCAGCGATTTTCAGGACCTCCCGTCCTGGCGGCGCGCGACCGTTCGCGGAATCCGCCTGGCCCGCGCCGTGCGCCGCGTGGTCGTCGTCCCGATGGCGTTCTCCAATCTCGAGTATCTGCGCGAGGTCCGCGAGGGCGTCCGCCGTTTCGACGGCGACGTCCGTCACTTCTGTCTCGTCGCGCCGCTTGCCGTGGTACTCGACCGGCTCGCGCGCCGGTCGCTCGGGAGCCCGGCCGACGTCGAGTGGCAGCGCACGCGCGCCGCCGAGTGCTGCGCCGCCCACCGAGGCGAAGAGTTCGCCGAGCACGTTTCGACCGACCGGGTCGATCCATCGGAAGTGGCGGCCCGGGTGCTCGCCCGGATCCGCCCGTAGAATCAGGCGTGGCGTCTGTCCTCTCTCATCCCGCGGTTCCTCTCGCGCTGGCCGTTGCTCTGGGGCGCGACCGCGTTCCAGCCGGCGTCGCCGCGGTCGCCTGCGCCGCGAGCGTGCTTCCCGACCTCGACGCCCTCGGCTTTGCCGCCGGAATTCCCTACGGGCACACGTTCGGGCATCGCGGATTCACCCACTCGCTCTTCTTCGCTCTGCTGACGGCGCTCGGATGCAGCGTGTTCGCCTCGAAGCTCGGGTCGTCGTTCGGGACGACGTTCGCGGTCGTGTTCATCGCGGCCGCCTCTCACGGAGCTCTCGATGCTCTGACGACCGGCGGAATGGGTGTCGCGTTCTTCAGCCCCTTTTCGAACCAGCGGTACTTCTTCCCGTGGCAGGTGATCCGGGTTTCGCCGATCGGCATCGCGTCCTTTCTGTCGCAGCGCGGGCTCCTGGTTTTGAGATCCGAGCTGCGGTGGATCTGGGCGCCCGCAGTCGTGGTCGCGGCGGTCGGGGTGCTCCTCCGCAGAGCCTTCGCACATCTCTGACGCGGTGGAAAGGTAGGATCTCCAGTCCCGATGGGAAATACTTATTCCGTCATTGCGACGCACCTGATGGTTTCGCTCGCCGCGGGCGGCCTGATCGGGCTCGAGCGGACATTCCATGGAAGGCCGGCGGGTTTTCGGACCCATGCGCTCGTCTGCCTCGCGTCAGCCCTCCTGATGCAGTTCACCATCTACCAGTGGCGGCTTCTGCCCGGAATTCCGGTCGAAACGCTTCGCACGGACCCGACACGTCTCGCGCAGGGCATCATGACCGGCATCGGTTTCCTCGGCGCCGGTGTGATCTTCAAGGAGGGCCTGAGCGTCCGCGGTCTGACGACCGCGGCTTCCATCTGGATCACCGCGGCGATCGGGATCCTGATCGGCGTCGGATTCTACTTTCCCGCCGCGGTCGCCACCGTTCTCACTCTCGCGACCCTGTCGATCTTCCGCTGGATCGAGACTCGCATGCCCGTCCAGACGTACGCGGAGCATTGGCTTCTCTTCAACCGGCAGAACGCGATCAGCGAAGAAGGGATCCGGGCTCTCATGAAGGAGCACGG
>DASQJK010000154.1:0-6927 GCA_035631095.1 Thermoanaerobaculia bacterium | reverse complement strand
GCGGTCGTCGCGATCCTGGACGCCGACAAGGAAGGGTTCCTCCGGAGCGAGACCTCGCTCATCCAGACGGCCGGCCGCGCCGCCCGCAACCTGCAGGGGCGGGTGTTTTTCTACGCCGACGTGACCACGGACTCGATGCGGCGGGCCATGGACGAAACGACGAGGCGGCGGGCGATCCAGGAGGCGTACAACCGCGAGCACGGGATCGAGCCCGCGTCGATCATCAAGCAGGTCGATTCACCGCTCGTGAGGATGGCGAGCATGGACTACCACGACGGCTTGCTGCCGCCGCGCGACGCCTCCGCCGTTCCGGACGCCGAAAGCCTGCGGACCCGCATCGCCGAGCTCGAGAAGGCCATGAAAACGGCCGCGAAAGCCCTCGACTTCGAGAAGGCGGCCGAGCTGCGCGACGAGCTGCGGTCGCTGCGGGAGCTGCAGATCTTTCGCTAGCTGAGAGCTGTCTCAGCTCTCGGCTAGAACCAGTGGCAGGACTTCGCGAAACCGAGGACGACCAGAAGGAACAGAGCGATCGCGCCGGCCCAGACCATCCCCTTCGAACCGCCCTTGAGCTGTTTGCGGGTATAGAAGCCCGTCTGCCACCGTTCGATGTGCTTTCCGCAGTGCGCACAAACGGTGTCTTCGGGCTTCACGGCCTTGTAGCAATACGGGCATTCGATCATTTGAGCGCGGATGATACCGCTTCGCGCGAAATCCCTTTGCCAGCGGGCGCGTTAGACTGATTTCAATGCCGCCTCGCGCAGATCCGCCGCAGAACGTGCCCGACGCGCCGGGTGTCTATCTCTTCAAGGGCGCGCGCGGCAAGGTCCTCTATGTCGGAAAGGCGCGGTCGCTCAAGAAGCGGCTCGCCTCCTACTTCACCAAGGGATCCGACAGCTCCAAGACCGACGCACTGCTGCGCTCGTTCACCGACGTCGAGACGATCGTCACGAACACGAACCTCGAGGCGCTTCTTCTCGAGAACACCCTCATCAAGAAGCACCGGCCGCGGTACAACATCTGTCTCCGGGACGACAAGACCTACCCGTACATCAAGGTGACGACGGGGGAGCCGTGGCCGAGAGCGTTCGTGACCCGACGGGTCCAGGAGGACGGACATTCCTACTTCGGGCCGTTCTGGGGGGGCCTCGCCCGGCGCATCATGCGCATGATCACGCGCCACTTCCAGATCCGCACCTGCTCGATCGAGATCGACGGCAAGCTCCCGCGGCCGTGCCTGTACTACGACCTCCACGCCTGCCTCGGCCCGTGCGTCGCCGGCCTGACCACGCGGGAGGCGTACGCGGAGGCGGTCCGGGACGTCGTCCTCTTTCTACAGGGGCGCAATCGCGAGCTCATCCCCAGGCTCGAAGCGAAGATGACCGAAGCCGCCAACGCGGAGAGCTTCGAGATGGCCGCGGCGTACCGCGACGCGATCCGTACGGTCGAGGACGTCGCGCAGCGGCAGCTCGTCCAGTCCATGAGCGGCGAGAGCGCGGACGTCTTCGGTTTCTTCGAGGCGGGAGGCGACGTGTCGGTCGCCGTGCTGGTGGTGCGCGGAGGGGTGCTGCAGGACCGCAGGGAGTTCTTCTTCGAAAAGTCCGAGGAGGTCCAGCCGGCGGCATTCCTCGAGTCGTTCCTTCCCCAGTTCTACGACGTCAATCCGTTCCTGCCGGAGGAGGTGCACCTTCCCGTCGCCATCGCGGATCCGAAGCTCCTGGAGGAATTCCTCCTCGCGCGCCGGGGCGCGAAAGTCGCCGTCCGCGTTCCGAAGCGGGGGGCGGCGGCCGAGCGCGTCGAGCTCGCGAACACGAACGCGCAGGAGCGGCATCGGGTGCGGTTCCGGCGGCTCGGAGGCGAGGAGGCGCTCGGGGTGGAACGGCTCGCGCGCGTGCTCGAGCTCCCCGTGCCACCGAACCGGATCGAAGCGTTCGACATCTCCCACCTGCAGGGCACGGACAGCGTCGCGTCGCTCGTCGTGTTCGAAGACGGCAAGCCGAAGAAATCCGACTACCGCCTCTTCGGCATCGCGTCGCAGAGCCTGCTCGCGCCGGATGACTTCCGCAGCATGGCGGAGGCGGTCGAGCGCCGCTACCGCCGCGTGAAGGAGGAAGGAAGCCCGCTTCCGGACCTCGTGGTCGTCGACGGCGGTAGGGGCCAGCTGCAGGCGGCGCTCTCCGCGCTCGACCGCGTCGGAGTGGAGCTCCCCGTCGTCGGGCTCGCGAAGCGCGAAGAGGAGATCTGGGCCCCCGACCGCTCCGATCCCATACGACTGTCGACGAAAGATCCCGCGTTGAAGCTCGTCCAGAGGCTTCGGGACGAAGCGCACCGCTTCGCGATCAAGACCCACCGCGGGCGGCGCTCGAAGCACATGCGCGAAACCAGTCTCACCGACATTCCGGGCGTAGGCCCGACGAGGGCGCGGATCCTCCTCCGCCGTTTCGGCTCCCTCGCCGGCGTCGCGTCCGCCGACCCCAGAGACATCGAAGCCGCGGTCGGACCGGCGACGGCCCGCGCGGTCGCGAATTACATCGAGCAGGGGAGGGCGCGAAGCGCATGAAGACTCAATTCGACACTGCAGGGGACGTCCGCGACGTCGATCTCCTCGCCGCTTTCGTCGCGTTCTGGCGCGAACGGACGAGCGGTGTCGTCTCTTTCGTCCGCGCCGGGGGGACCGCGGCATTCTCCCTGGCCGGCGGAGAGGTCGTTTCGGTCTCATCCTCGGAGCCGCGGTTCGAGAGCTCGGCGATCCTGATTCGCGCCGGCAAGCTCGACGCGGATGCGCTGGAGCGCCTCGGAGTGCCGGAGGGAAGCGACGGCGCTCTCGCCGCTCTGCAGGCGGGGATCCTGACCAAGCGCGAGTGGCGGTGGGGGGAAAAGATCCGCGCGATTGAGATCCTCGCCGATCTCCTGTCCTGGAACGACGGGAAGTACTACTTCGACCCGGATGCGCGGCCCTCGGCCGGTGAGTTCAAC
Source organism: Thermoanaerobaculia bacterium (assembly GCA_035631095.1). Lineage (GTDB taxonomy): Bacteria > Acidobacteriota > Thermoanaerobaculia > UBA5066 > Gp7-AA6 > JALYUA01. The sequence continues at coordinate 3,954 of DASQJK010000154.1, read as the reverse complement.
CTCGCCATTCCGAGGCTGCTTCTCGAGCTCTTCCTCCGATCGCGCGACCGGCATTTCGTCGACCACCAGCTCGGACACACCAACGTGCCCCTGGTCCGCTCCGAGGAGTTCGACCGCGAGTTCTCGACGTTCGGCCTGACCGCGGACGCCGAGTCGGTCGCGCGCCTGATCGACGGAACCTCCACGGCCGACGAAATCGCGGCGACGGCGCCCGCGGACGAGTTCGCCGTGCGAAAGCTCCTGGCGGCGCTCTGCACCCTTGGGCTCGTCAGGCCCGCGGAGCCGGCGCCCGGGGAAGCGGAGTCGCCGGAGCTTCACGCCGCCCCGGCGCCGGCGTCCTCCTCCTGGGATTCCGTGACCACGCCCCTTCCGCCCCGCTCCTTCGACGTGCCCGCGCCCCGCGAACCGGAGCCCGAACTCGAGCCCGAGCCCCCAGCCGCCCCCCTCTCGGACGAGCTGGAGGCCCGGACCCTCGACGCCGCGGAGCCTGCCCCTGCCGTCGACGAGGACGCTCCGCTCGACGAATATCGGATCGCCTCGCGGGCGCGCGACGTCGAGCCGGAGCCGGAACCGGAACCGGAGAGAGTGCTCGAGGAACGCGGACCGGCCTGGGACCCGATTCCCGCAGCGGAGACGGCCGCCGCCTCCTCCGAGGAGGTCCCGCCGCGCTCCCGCTCCGGCGCGCTCCTCGGCGGAATTCTCGCCGCGCTCGTGCTTCTCATCGGAGCCTTTCTGTACTTCCGGTCGCGGCCCGTCTCCTCGGGCGCGGGAGAGCCCTCCACCGCCGCGACGGCGGTGACGGCCGCCCCGACGGCCGCCCCCGCGGCGGTTCCGACGGGAGCTCCTCCCGCGACCGCCGTGCCGGCGCCGACCGCTCCTTCCGTGCCCGCGGGCAAACCGGCCGCGCCAGCTCCCAGAGCGGCCGCTCCGGCAGCGCCCCCTTCCGCGCCGAAGGCCGAGGCCGCTGTCGCGGGCCGTACGAGCTGGAGCTCCCGCGCGGCGCGCGACAAGAAGCGGCTCGGCACGGAAAAGGCAACCCGCTACGCGATCCAGCTCGAGCTCGCCTGCGAGACGCCATCTCTCGTCGAGGCCTGGAAGCACGACCGGCCTGCCGGCAGCATGTGGCTCCTGACGACGGAGCACGGTGGGCGCGAGTGCTTCAAAATCCTGTGGGGCCGCTACCCGACGCTCGAGGCCGCAAAGAGGGCCAAGGCGAAAACGCCCGCTTTTTTCCAGACGGCGACGAATCACCCCGCCGTGGTGCGTGTGAAGTGATCGCGAAGGCGCCGAGCCTCAGAGGTTTAGGAGGGAAGCGCGCCCTTCTGCTACCCTTTTGCGCGATCCTCGAGGAACCATGAACATCGGCCGCTCCGGGTTTCGCGGTTCGCTGGCGGAAACGCCTCTGCCCCAGGTCCTCCGGCGGATCTTTCTCGAGGGCCTCAAGGGAACGCTGACGCTCGTCCGCGGGGACGAGACGCGGCACCTCTTCTTCGAGAAAGGGGAGCTGCGCACTGCGACTTCCTCGCGGGAGGGGCAGCGTATCGGCGCGTTTCTCAAGCGACGCGGGTGGATCACCGACGAAGACCTTTCGTGGGCTCTCGAGACCGTCGCCCAGCAGGGCAGGGCGCGCCTCGGCAAGATCCTGGTCGAGAAGGGGCTCGTCTCCCGCCAGGTGCTCGACGCGGAAATGCGCCGGCTCGTCGAAGAGATCGTCTTCTCGACCTTCGAGTGGGACCAGGGCGAGTACCGTTTTCAGTCGTCGACGGGCGTGCTCGATCCGGACGTGGCGCTGACTCTGTCGACGGCGGCGATCATCGTCGAGAGCATTCGCCGGCTGCCCGAGAACGAGGGGTTCCTCCGCCTGCTCGGGCAGCCCCATTCGGTCCCGATCCTCGCGACCGACCCGATGTCCCGTTACCAGTACCTCCCGCTCACGCCGCAGGAGGCGTACCTCCTCTCCCGCGTCGACGGCGTCCTCGACATCGAGTCGCTCCTGAAGATCGGCGGCAGCTCGCGGGGCGGAACGGCGAAGACTCTGTATGCGCTCTTCTCCTGCGGCATCGTCGAGTGGAAGAAGGATGGCGCTCCCGTGCCGCACCCGGGAGGGTTCGAGGGCTTGAACGTCGTCGTCGACGCGCAGCCGAAAGATGGCACGCCCGGCCACTCGGAGCTGGTACGAAACACGTATCGGCGGATCGACTGGCTTTCGCACTATGAGCTTCTCGGCGTGCCGGTCAACGCCACCCCCGAGCAGATTGGAAAGGCGTACTTCGAGCGGAGCCGCCTCTTTCACCCGGACCTGCGCCACCGCGAGGACCTCGGAAGCCTGGAGCGAGAGCTCGCCGCCGTCTTCGAAAGGCTGAAGCTCGCCAACGAGGTCCTCACGGATCCCGTCCGGCGGCGCGAGTACAACGAGTCGCTCGACGCCGCGCCCGTTCCGGTGGCCGTCGTGGAAACCACGTCCGATCCGGAGGCGCGCAAACAACTCGCGCAGCAGAGCTACAGCCGGGCGCGCCAGCTCATCGAGCAGAAGGACTTCCATCCCGCGGTCGAGATGCTTCGGGAAGCGATCCGTTTCGTTCCCGACAACGCGGAGTACCGGCTCCTGCTGGGACAGGTCGAGCTCAAGAACTCCCTCTGGATCGCGAAAGGGCTCGAGAACCTCAAGGAGGCGGCCCGGCTCGAGCCCCGCCGCGTCCAGTACATCCGGGCTGCGGCGCGCGCCCTGCTGCAGCACGGCCGGTACGAGGAAGCGGAGACGTTCGCGCGCAGGGCCGTCGAGCTCGCGCCTTCGGAAGAGAACCAGGAGCTGCTCGACCAGATCCTTCTCGGCACGGCGCCGGCCGCGGCCCCGGAGCCCGTCCCGATCGAGAGCGGTCCCGCCGAGGAAGCGGAGGCCGCAACAGCCGCCGCGCTACCGTCCGAACGCCCCGGCCTGTTCTCGCGCCTCTTCCGGTCCCGGAGTTGATCCCGGTCCTGACCGGCCTCGGCCTCGCGGTCGCGGCCGGCTTGAATGCCTGGGCCGTCATCCTTCTTTTCAAGGGCCTCTACCTGCTCCTTCCTCAGGACTTCCCCGGAGGCGTGTCGGCCTTCCTCGCGAGCCCCGCCGTCCTCCAGATCTCGCTCGTCATGTTCCTCGCGGAGTTCGTCATCACCAAGATCCCCTTCGCGGATCGCTTCTGGGAAGCGGCCCATACGCTCTTCCGGCCCATCGCGGGCGCGCTGCTCGCTCTCGCCTGCCTCGGCGACGTGCACCTGACGGCGCGGATCGGCATCGCCGTCCTCGCCGCGATCGTCACGCTCGCGGCGCACGCCGCCAAGTCGACGAGCCGCCTGACGTCGACGGCCGCGACCCGAGGGTGGGCGCAGTTCACGCTCTCGATCGCCGAAGACGCGGTCGCGGTCATGCTCGCGATCCTGCTTTTCTTCCAGCCGTGGCTGACCGCGCTCGTGCTCGCCGCGCTGGCGGCCGTGCTTCTCATGCACTGGCCTCGCGTGTGGAGGGGAATCCAGGTGCTCTTCTTCCGGATCCAGCATCCCCGCAGGAGGGCGAAGGAGGCGGGATAGGGATACAGCTGTCAGCTCTCAGCTAATCTGGTTTCGATGCCGTACTTCCTGGACGGGAACAATCTGATCGGAATTGAGAGGCGCACTGCGCGCCCCGGAGAGGAAGATCGGGCGGCCCTCCTTTCGGAGCTCTCCGCGAGGCTTCGCGGCAATCGGTCGACGGTTCGCGTGTTCTTCGATGGGGAGGGGCGCGCCGCGACTCTCGGGAACCTCAGCGTTTCGGGCGCCGGCGGGTCGGCGGACGAGGCGATCCTCCGGGACGTCGAGCGGGCGTCCGATCCGCGGCAAGTGACGGTGGTCACCGCGGACCGGGAGCTCGCCCGGCGCTGCCGGGAGCTCGGAGCGAAGACGCTGGCGCCGTCGGATTTCTGGAGCCGGTTCGGCGGA
>DASQJK010000153.1:0-23793 GCA_035631095.1 Thermoanaerobaculia bacterium | reverse complement strand
CTCCACGATCTCGATCACGCCGACGACGTGCCCGTCGGCATTGCGGTGCGGCGTATACGTCGACGAGACGCGCGCGCAGCGACCGGTGGAAGGGACGGAGATGAAGAGGTCATCCGTGCTGACCTTTTCGCCGGCGAGCGCCCGGCGAAGCGAATCGAGAGAGCCATCCGTGGCACAGTCGGGGAAGATCTCCACCGGACTGCGGCCGAGAACCTGGCCCACGCCAAGGCCCGTCAGCTCCTCCATGAACGGGTTCCAGAGCAGATACCGCAGGTCCGGCCCGTACACGATGATGCCCTCGCCCGCGCTCGCGATGATCTCCTCCGAAAAACGCTGCGCATCCCGGAGAGAACGCTCCGCGACGATCCTGTCGGTGACGTCGATCGCGACTCCGCGGACGACCGGCTTTTCAACTCCCTCGGTTCTCATCGTGTTGCGGTATTCCCAGTAGCGCCGGTCGCCCGTACGAGTCCTGACGGACATCATTCCCGAGGCGACTCCGGTCTGTGCGATCGCGACCAGGTAACGTTCGAACCCTTCTTCCGTACCCGGCGTGAGCACGTCCTGGACACGGCGCACGTGGCGTGTGAACTCGGCGGTCGTCTCGTAGCCGAGGCTCCGCTCGGCGGCGGCATTCGTCGTCAGGATCACGCCGTCGAGGTCGTGGATGCATATGAGCGCATGGCTGTGCTCCATCAGGTCCCGGAAGAGGTCCTCGGAGGCGCGAAGCGCCGTTTCCGCCTTCTTGCGCTCGCTGATGTCGACCGCCACTCCCCCCACGAAACGGTTTCCGGACGCGTCGGTGAACGGGAACTTCGAGACCAGCCAGAACCGCTCTCCCTCCGGCGCCGGCACCCGCTCCTCGAACTGCATCGGCCGATCCGCGGCGAGAACGGCGAGGTCGTTCCGGCGGACCTCCAGGGCCGTCTCGGATGGGAAGAGGTCCGCATCCGATTTTCCGAGCACGTCATCGAGGCGTGCGCCGAAGACATCCTCGAAGCCCCGATTCACGTAGACGAGCGTTCCCGCTTCGTCCTTCATGAACGCGACGGTCGGGCTGTTGTTCATGAACGCGTCGCTCCGCGAGCGCATCTCGCGCAGCCCGCTCGTCGCCTCCTCCCATCCGCGTTTCGCGCGCGCCGCTCCGACCTCGCGCGCGACGGCCGGAACGAGGCGCGCCAAATAGCCCCGGGCGATGAAGTCGTCCGCGCCGGCCTTCATCGCCGCTGCCGCGATCGTTTCGCCGAAGAGCGCCGACACCACGATGACGGGAAGATCCGGATTCTGCGCTTTGATCAGCCGCAACGCGGCGGGCCCGCCGAACGCGCCGGGTCCGTCCTCGCAGATCGCGACGTCCCAGCGGCCGTCCTCGAGCACGCGTGACAACCTCTCTTCGGAATCGACCTGCCGCGCGAAGACTTCGTAGCCGCCGCGCGCCAGCTCCTTCGAAAGGTCGGCCACGGAGCTCTTCTCGCCCACCAGGAGGACGCGAATCGCTCCCCTTCCGCGAGAGCCGTCGAGATTTTCCGGTTGTTTGATGCAGTTATCTTAAGCAAGCTTCGGGCCCGCGTCCGCTAGAATGCTCTCGCTACCGTTCTTGTCGAGAGTTCGAGAGGGAGTTCCCCGAGATGGCAGCCGAGGCGCCTACAACCTGGCAGGTCGCGGAGGCCGTGCTGGTCGACGCCGAGCAGCGGGGCAAACTCGTCGGCTTTGCCCGTGACCGGTTCGGGATCCCGCCCGAAGACGCCGACGACCTTCTCCAGGAAACGGCGCTCGAGCTCGTCCGGCAGCAGGCGCACGTCGAAAACCCCGACGGGTTCGTTTTCGCCGTGTTTCGGAACCGGTGCAGGCGCTTCCTCGAAGCGAGAACGAGACGGCGGGAGGTCTTCGCTCCCCCGGTGGCCGACTCACCCAGCGCCGAAACGGCGTGCGGTATCGACGAGCGCCTCGCCCTGCGCGAAGCTCTCTCCGAGATCTCCTCGTCTTGCCGTCAGATCCTCGCCGCGCACTACGTCGAGGGTCAGACACTGACCGAAACGGCGCGCCGACTGGCCTTGGCGAACTCAGGGATCTTCAAGGCGATGACACGCTGCCTCAAGCGTCTTCGAAAATGCCTGAGTTGATCGCCATGCATCTCGACGACTTCCTCCTGCTCCGGTACGCCGCGCGGGAGCTGAATCCGGCGCAGTGCGCGGAAGTCGAAGAGCACGTCGCGAGCTGTTTTTCCTGCGGCAGGCGCCTCGACGAGATCGCCCGCCTGGACGCGGACCTGCGTGAGCTCGCGCGCGAAGGCGCCCTCGACCAGCCGGCAGGGGCGCGGGAGCTGCCCGCCGGCGATCCATTTCGGGAACGGCCGCCCATTTCGGAGCGCCCGCCTCGCACGCGCCGGGCTCGCCTCGCGACCTTCGTCGCGCGCGCGGCGGAAGAGGCGTCGGAGCTCCGGGACCGGCTCCTCGCGGCGCATTCGGCGCACCTTCCGGACCTTCTGGCCGAAATCCCCCTCGAGGAGCCGGGCGCCCGCTACGGAGTTCTCTACGCGCTCCAGGAGGCGGGACGCCGGATCGCCTCGGGACCCGTGACGACGCTGCGCTTCGCGGAGGCGGTCCTCGCCCGGGTCCGCCAGGCTTCCCCCGCGGAGCGCGACGACACGGAGGCGGAGGACGCCGTGCCGCTCCTTCTCCTCGTCGGCCAGTCGCACCTTCTCGCGGGCCAGGCCTGCAACTGGACACGCGAGTTCGAGCGGGCAAAGACGCACCTTCAGATCGCGTACCGCGCGTTCGCGGCGAGCGGAGGCGACGAGGTCGGACTCGCCATCGTCGAGCACGTGGAGGCGCAGCGGCGGTTCCTGCTCGACCGCGGCGCCGAGGCGCTCGTGCTCGCCCGGCGCGCCAAGTCGAGCTTCGAGATGCTCGGCCTCGAGGAGCTGTCGGCGAAGGCGGACGTGGCGGTCGGTTCGGCACTCGCAAAGCTGGGACGGGAGGAAGAGGCGGTGCCGCTTCTCTCCGGAGCGGTGAGGTTGTTCGAGCGGCGTCACGCCTGGAGCAACTATGTCGGTACGCTGAACGCCCTCGCCACCTGTCTCCAGAACCTGGACCGGCTGGATGAGGCTCGTCGCGAGTACGCCCGCGCTTTGCGCGCTCTGTCCAGAGACCCCGATGGCTCACTCCTCGCGGCGACCCGATACGGGCTCGCTGAAGTGCTGTTCGCGGCGGGCCGTTTCCGCGAAGCTGCGGCGTCTTTCTCGCGCACCTCGCGGCTCTATGACGAGCTCGGCCTCGCGGCGAATTCGCTGACGTCGTCGCTCTGGGAGATCGAATCCCGCGCTCGCGCTGGAGAAGTCGCCCGCGCGATCCACCGGCTCGAGCTCTTCGAGAAGCGCGTCAGCCAGCTCGGCGCTCTGGATCCGCGCGTCACCCGTGAGATTCACTCGGCCTTGTCCGGAACGAACCCGGATCTGTCGCGGCTGACGGATCTTCGGCGCCAGGCCCAGGAAATCGTGCGCGAGCGGCTCTCGCAGGCCTCCGCCTAGCCCTTCCTCGCCCGCGGCCTCGCCTCCCCGGAGCAGAGCTCCGCGAAAAAGTTTTCCACAGGTGTCCCAGTTGGAGCGGCCTCCCGGCACATAGGGGCCGGAAGGGGGAAAAAGCCCCTTTCCGAAATTCATCCCCTTTCCCGCCAGGAGGCCACGATGCCGAGCGTGATCATTCCGATCCCGATCTGACAACCGATCAACGGCCGCCGGCCCGTCACTCTCGACGGCCGGCGGCCCCTCTATCCGGCGCCTTGTGATACGAGACCGCCGTGACTTCGCCGGCTGCCCGCCGCCTCGCGATCACTCTGACCGGGCTGCTCGTTGCGGCCGCAGCCCTCGCCTTCTGGACCGCGATGCGCCGGGGATTCAGCGCGAGGGAAAAGCCCGGCGCCGCCGAGGCATTCATCGCGTCCCGCATGCGGCGGTGGTCCGTCCCCGCTGACCTGCGGCGTCGGAAGAACCCGTTCGCAAGCTCCCCGGAAGCGGTCGCCGCGGGCCGGGCCCATTTCGCCGACCACTGCGCGATCTGCCATTCCAACGACGGGAGCGGAGACACGGAGATGGGACGCAACCTCTATCCGCGCGCTCCCGACATGCGCTCGAGCCACACGCAGGAGCTTTCCGACGGCGAGATCTTCGCGATCATCAAGAACGGCGTGCGTTTGACGGGAATGCCCGCCTGGGGATCCGACACGCCGGCCGACGACGCGGCAACCTGGCAGCTCGTGTCGTTCGTGCGTCACCTGCCGCGGATCACGGCGTCCGAGCTCGCGCAGATGAAAGAGTTGAACCCGATCAGCCCTCAGGAGCTCGCCGAAAAACGGGAAGAAGAGGAATTTCTGTCGGGAGGCGCCACCTCTCATTCGCCGGAGCCGGAGAAAATCCGGGCAATCGCGCAACCGGTACGGAGGAAACGATGACCCGACGAAACCAGCCGCTGTTCCCCATCGCCGCCGCCCTCACCATCCTGCTCGCCATGCCGCTGGGGCTTCTCGCCCATGGCCACGGGCACGTGCAGGGCACGGTCAACGACATCGACGCCGCTCAGATCGACGTGAAGACTTCCGACGGGAAGTCACGCAAGGTCGCGCTGACGGGAAAGACGAAGTACCTGAGGGGCAAGGCGGCGGCCGCCATTGGCGACGTCAAGCCGGGCGAGCGGGTAGTCGTGCATCTCGATGAAGACGGTTCCGCCCTCGAGGTGCACCTCGCACCGACCGGCGCGGCCGGCTCCGACCACAAGCACTAGTCCGCGGCGGCGGCGTCTGACGCGCTAGACTGCCGCTTTCCGGAACAACCCGCCGGTCATACGCGAATGTTCAACGAGTCCGCCGTAAGCGCCAGCCGGACGTCCGCCAACGCGATCATCTCGTGGCTTCGGACCTATGCCGAAGCGCACGTCGATCCCGCGGCGATCGACGAGCGGCGTTCCATTCCCCCTCACGTCGTCCTGGACTTCGGAAACCGCGGCCTCTTCGGGCTGCGCGTTCCTCGCCGGCACGGAGGACTCGAGCTCACGCAGACAGACACCGTTCGCGTTCTCCAGCAGCTCGCCGCGATCGACCTCACCGTGGCGACTCTCGTCTCCTCGCACGCCATCGGGTTGCACACGATCCAGAAGTTCGGCCGCGCCGCCTTGAAGGAGGAGCTTCTTCCGGAGCTCGCAACGGGGCGCATGCTGAGCGCGTTCGCGCTGACCGAGCGCGTCGCGGGGTCGAACCCTCGCGCCATCGAGACGCGAGCCGAGTCGGACGGCAGAGGCGGATGGGTCCTGAACGGCGAGAAGTACTTCGTCGACTCGGCTTCCATGGCCGGAGTCTTCACGATTTTCGCCAGGACGCCGGAAGAGGGACGGGCCTCCGGCATTTCCGTGTTCGCCGTTCGCCGCGGCACGCCCGGCCTGACGGTCGGCCGCGAGCTGCTCACCATGGGGATGCGCGGAATGGTGCAGCACGACGTTCACCTGCGAGACGTGCACGTCGGCGCCGATTCCATCCTGGGCGAGCCGGGAGCGGGGATAGCAATCAGCCAGGACACGCTTTCCGCGGCGCGGCTGAATCTCGCCGCGAAGGCGGTCGGCGCCATGAAGCGCTGCCTGCAGTTGCTCCACCGATTCGCCACTCGGCGCCGGGTCGCGACAGGACTCCTCTGGAACAACCCGGTCACTTCCTCGCGCGCCGGACAACTGGTCTCCGCCACCGAAGCCGTGCAAGCGCTGGTGAAGCGCATCGCGGAAAGCATGGACGCGGAACGCCCCGTTCCCGCCGAAGCTTTTCTCGCGTGCAAGGTGGCGGCGTCCGAATATCTGTGGAAGAGCGCGGACGCTCTGGTGCAGGCGCTCGGCGCCAGGGGCTACGACGAGGCCAACCCCGCATCGCGGATGCTGCGCGACGCGCGGTCTTACCTCGTGAGCGAGGGGCCCACGGAAACCCTGTTGATGTACCTCGGATCCCGCGCCATGAATACAAGATCCGACCTCGAGAGGTACATCTCCTCCGAGCTCAACGCTCCGCGTCTGGCTCGCCAACTGCGCGCGGCGACGGAACGGATCCGGGAGCGCGTGTCCGACGGACATCTCGCCGGCAGGATCGACCCGGAGAACGAAGCGTACTGGGCTTCCTGGGGAGCGGGCGAGATCGCGATGTGGGCCATCCTCGCCGCGGCCGCCGCGGGTGATGCGAGCGAAGACGGAAGGGACGCGGCGGCGTGGGCCGAGCTCGCGCTCGAGGAGAGGACCAGGGCCGTTCTCGAAGGAGGGTCGGCCGAATGGGGCCTCGGCCGTGGCCTCGAACACTCGGAGCGTATCTTCCGCTTTCGGAATTCGATCGGCGACCTCGATCAGAGCGCCGCGCAGTCCGGCGCGGAACTGGATCCACTTCTCCGTCCCGAGAAGGCACGTGGGGAGCCGGAGGACGTCTCGACCGCAGAATCCGAGTGGGACGATGAGGTCACTCTCGGCCCGGGAGATCCCCGGGCGCGTTTCCTCGCCGCTGTGGGGGCGCTCGTCGCGCGACACACGCTGGACGAGACCGTGCGCCTCCGCATCGGGGAAGGTGAGGATGGCTCTCCGGTGGAAGTGGAGCTCGACTTCTCGGGCGGGGCGCCGCTGGAAGATGCGGCGTCCCGTGTGGCCGCAGCGATCGGCGACCGTGCGGCGGCAACCATCGTGCGCGCGCCCGCCGCCGGGCTGACCGTCGCGATACGCAGCGCCGACGGCCGGTGCTCCTCCTGGACGTACGACGGCAGAGGTCTCGGAAATGTCTCCGCGGCGCAGCTCGCGGAGCGGCTGGCGGAGCTCGTCCGCTCCTGGTCGGAGCAGCCCGGCGCGCCGTTCGACCGGCTCGCGCTGATTCGCCGCGAAGACGCGATGGCGTTCCTGGAGCGATGGAACCGCACCGATGTGACCTACCCCCGCAGCAAGTCGATTCACAGCCTTTTCGAGCGGCAGGCAGCGGCAACGCCCGGGAGAACCGCCGTGAGCTGCGGCGGTGCGGCCCTCACCTATGCGGAGCTCGACAGGCACGCGACGGAGCTCGCTCGGAAGCTCCGGCAATCCGGAGTCGTTCCCGGGTCGCGAGTCGGGGTTTCCGTTGGCCGCTCGATCGAGCTTCCGGTCGCGCTGCTCGCGGTGCTGAAGGCGGGCGCCGCGTACGTTCCGCTCGACACGAGCCAGCCCACCAGGCGGCTGACCGCGATGTTCGACGAAATGCGCTTCCCCGTCGTCGTCGCCGACGCGAGCGCGAGAGCACTGCTCCCGACGGGCCGGACTCCGGTCATTTCTCCTTCGCCGACGGACGGCTCTCATGCCCGTGCGGGAGAAGACGCGCCCTTCGAGGATGTCTCGTCCGAACAGACCGCCTACGTGCTCTACACGTCGGGCTCGACGGGAACGCCGAAAGCCGTGGAGGTCTGCCACCGCTCGGTGGTCAACCTGCTTCATTCCATGCAATCGCGGCCCGGCTTCTCGGAATCCGACGTCCTCGTCGCCGTGACGAACGTCGCCTTCGACATCGCCGCGCTCGAGCTCTTTCTTCCTCTCGTGACCGGAGGGCGGCTCGTGGTGGCGAACGCGCGCGAGGCCCTCGGCGGCGCGGGGCTGGCGCGGCTGATCGAGGAAAGCGGGGCGACGGTCCTCCAGGGAACTCCCGCCATCTGGCAGATGCTCATTGCGTCCGGCTGGAAAGGAGATCGCCGCCTCGAGGCGCTCTGCGGTGGAGAGACCCTACGGCGAGATCTGGCCGAGCGGATTCGCCGGCTGACCGGATCCCTCTGGAACATGTACGGCCCGACGGAGACGACCATCTGGTCGTGCGTCGACGAGGTCACCGGAGCGGGCCCCATCTCGATCGGACGGCCGATCGCGAACACCCGCGTCTACATCCTCGACGACGCTCTCCAAGCCGTTCCGCCGGGAGTACCCGGCGAGATCTTCATCGCCGGAGACGGAGTCGCGGAGGGCTACTGGAAACGCGCGGAGCTGACGGCGGAGAAGTTCCTCCCCGACCTGCTCCGAACGGGCGAGCGGATGTACAGAACGGGCGACATCGGGCGGTTTCTGCCGGACGGAAGAGTCGCGCATCTCGGACGCCGCGACCGCCAGGTGAAGATCCGTGGGTTCCGCGTCGAGCTCGGCGAGATCGAGGCGGCGATCGAGAGTCATACCGGCGTCCGCGCGGCGGTGGTCGAGCGCGTGGAATTCGGGCCTGGAGACACGCGCCTCGTCGGCTACGTCATCCCCGAGAGCTCGACGGGAGCCGATGGGCTCGCCGCCGCGCTCCGGGAGCACGTTCAGGATCGCGTCCCGGCCTACATGGTGCCGGCTTCCTTCCTACGGCTCGACGAATTTCCTCTCACCTCGAACGGCAAGCTCGACCGGCGCGCCCTGGCTGAGATCGCCGACAAGCTTGCCGTTGAAGAAGAAGCGCGTGCGGCGTCGCCTCCTCCGCCCTCGTCCGCGGACTCGCCTCTCGCTCGAAACGTCGAGAGGGAGATCGCGGCGATCTGGTCGGGCCTCCTTCGCATCGACAAACTACGTTCCGAGGACGATTTCTTCGCGCTCGGCGGGCACTCGCTGCTGGCGACGCAGGTCGTTTCGAGGGTGAGGTCCGCTTTCCGCGTCGAGATTCCCGTCGAAACGATGTTCGAGCAGCCGACGCTCGCGGCGCTCGTCACGCAGGTCGAACGGGCGCTCCAGGAGAAAAACCCGCTCCCGGAGGAGGCGCCCCAGGGCGAGTTGGATTCCTCGGGAGCCGAATCCGACCTCTCCTCGACCCAGCAGAGGTTCTGGTTCCTGCAGTCGTACCAGCCGGGAAGCGCGCGCTACAACGCCCCGGTCGGCCTCCGCCTTCGCGGAAAGCTCGACCCGGAGGCGCTCCGGCTCGCGATCCAGGATCTCGTCGGACGGCATGACAGCTTGCGAACACGCTTCGAGACCCGCAACGGCCGTCCGGTGCAGATCGTCGAGCCGGCGGCGCCAGCCTGGCGGCTGGCCGTCGTCGATCTCGCGGAGATGGACGAGATAGAGCGGGAGGCCCGCCACCAGCGCCTCGCGGAGGAAGAAGCGGAACGATCCTTCGAGCTCTCCGGCAAGAGCCTTTTCCGCACGCTTCTTATCCGCCGGTCGGCCGAGGACCACACGCTTCTCATGACGACGCACCACATCGTCACCGATGGATGGTCCACGGAAGTACTCTTGCGCGACCTGGCGGCCTTTTACCGGACGCGAACGACTCCCGGGTCAGCGCCGCCGCTTCCGCTTTCTGTCCAGTACGTCGATTACGTCGCGTGGGAGAAGAAGTGGCTGCAGTCGACGGCGTATAAGGAACGCCTCGCATACTGGCGCGAAGAGCTCGCGAATCTCCCACAGCTGAATCTGCCGACTGACCGGCCGAGGTCTTCGAAGCCGGTCCAGCGGGGCGGGCACATCCGGTTCGCCTTCTCCCGAGAGCTCACGGCATCTCTCCACGGCCTCGGGAGGGGTCACGGAGCCACCCTCTTCATGGTGCTGATGGCAGGCTGGCAGGCGCTCCTCTCCCGCTACTCGGACCAGGACGACTTCGGCATCGGTTTCCCGATCGCGAATCGCACGCAGGCGGACTTCGAAGGCGTCGTGGGCTGCTTTCTCAATACGCTCGTGATCCGCGCCGACCTCTCCGGAGATCCGACGTTTACCGAGCATCTGGCTCGCGTCCGCGTCCGGGCGCTGAAAGCTTATGCGAATCAGGCGGTGCCGTTCGAACGGCTCGTGCAGGAGCTCGTCGTTCGGCGCGATCCGGCGCGCAATCCGATTTTTCAGGCGATGCTCACCGTGCAGAACATGCCGCCGTCCGGCGCCGTTTTTCCGCGTCTCGAATCGAGTCCGATTCCGGTCAAGACCCCCACGTCGAAGCTCGACTTGATCCTCATCGCCCGCGAGCGCGACGGACAACTGAGCGGCGAGTGGGAATACAGCAGCGACCTCTTCGACGCGGCGACGGTCCAGCGGTTGGCGGCGCAGTTCGAAACCCTGCTCGAAGCCGCAGCGGCGGACCCGGACCAGCCGGTGGCGCATCTTCCCCTCCGCGCAACGGATTCCCGGGACGAGATCCTGGCGTTGCAAAAGGGGGACACCTTCGATCCGTGACCCCAGCCTCTCTGGATCGCTGATAACCTTTGAGAACCATGTCCGACATTCCATTCGCCGATGAAGCGCGGTGGAAGAGTGCGGCCTCTCAGGCAATCACCAAGCTCGCGCGCTCTGGAAAGGCCTTCACCGCCGCTGACCTCATCGCGATGGTCGGGCCACCTCCGGTACCGAGCCTCCCCGCGACGGTTTTCCGCGCGGCCCACCTGGGCGGCCTCATCGAGAAGGACGCCGCGGCGCAGGTCGGCACGGTGTGGGTCGGCAAAGTGACCGTGAAGCAGCCGCGGGAAAGAGCCGGGCCGGGAAGGCGGAAAGTGGACCGCCACAAGATTCCCGAAAAGATCTGGAGCGACGCGCACGATCAGGCGAAAGCCGAAGGAATCCCCACGGGCGAGGTCGTCGCCCGCGCCGTACGCGCGCACCTGAAGAAGAAGCGGTAAGAGAACTCGGGCGCCGAGTCAGCGGCCGACGAGGTTCTTCAGCACGAAGAGCACGTTCGCCGGCCGCTCGGCGAGGCGCCGCATGTACCAGGGAAACCAGGCGGCGCCGTAGCTGATGAGGACGCGGAACCGGTACCCCTGAGCGGCGAGGCGCAGCTGCTCCTGGCGCCGGATTCCATAGAGCATCTGGAACTCGACGTCGGTCGGCGACAAACCCAACGATCGGGCCGCCGCCTCGATCCTGCCGATCAGCACGGGGTCGTGCGTGCCGAAGATCGCGCGCACGCTCTTCGCGCGCGTCTCCGGAGAAAGCAGCGTCTTTGCGAGCCGGAAGTAGTTCTCGTCCACGTCGGACTTTTTCGGAAAAGCCTTGTCCGGCGGTTCGCGGTACGCCCCTTTGACGAGGCGGATCCCCGCCCCCATCGCGATCAGCGACTCCATGTCCGCCGCCGTCCGGTAGAGGTACGCCTGAAGGCAGAGGCCGACGGTCGGGAACGCGGCGCGAGCGCGGCGGTAGACCTCGATCGTCGCGTCGGTGTACGCCGTGGACTCGATGTCGACCCATAGCCACTTGCCGTGCGACCGTGCGCGCTCCGCGAGCGTGAGGAGGTTCTTTTCGCCGAGTTCCTGGGAAAAATCGAGCCCGAGCTGCGTCAGCTTCACCGACACCTCGACGTCGAGCCCGCTCGCGCGGACGCGCTCGAGCACGTCGAGATAGTGCCGGGTAACCTCGAGCGCCTCGTCGGGACTCTTGAGGTTTTCGCCGAGGTGCGTGAGCACGGTGCCGACGCCGAGCGCCTTGGAAGCCGCGAGCGCGTCGTCGAGGGTCTCCCCGGGCATGAACCGGGAAGTGGCGCGCCGAACGAACCGATACTTCGTGCCGCGCTCGCGGAGCCAACGGCTCTCGGAGCCCTTCAGAAGCAACGCGCGGACGATGTTCAAGCGATCCCCTCGAATGCGAGGGCGGATATACCGGATGTGAGGCTCGTGATCCCCCTCACCCAGCCTTCTCCTCCGTGCGCGGGGAGAAGAGCAAGCCACTCTCGATCATCCGCTCGCGAGGCAAATAGTCTCCCGACTGAAGGAAGGGAGGCGGTTTGCGTCGCGGGACCACGCGCGGTCTGTTCGACGCCAGGCAGCCGCGCGGCAGCTCGACCTGCTCCGAGATGGCGTGATCTCTTCTACTGGAAGTATCCGTTCACGTCGAGGATGAAATCGACGGCCCCCGAGGACTGTCCGACGTACACGCTGACGTCGCCCGCGGCCCCGAGCAGAAGGACCGCGTTGTTCGCCCGCGTCTGACCCGCCTGGTAGTTGATGTTGGAGAAGAGCGGCCGAACCGTCCCGCCCGGATAAATCGTGAGGAAGCCCGAATTCGTTCCACCGGTCACCGCGATGTTCACCGACACCGAGCGCGCGCTCGCCGGCACCCCGCAGACTCCGGTGAGGACGAAATTCCGGGTCGCGCCGCCCGCGAGCGCGGGACCGCCGTAGGAACCCGTCGACCCCCGCGTGTCGAGCACGCGGCAGGGGGGCAGCGTGTAGAAGCTCGCATTCGCGCCGGCCAGGTCGGGGCTCAGGCGCGCGACAAAGGCGTCCTGGAATCCGCCGCCGTACGCGGGCTGCGCCCCTCCCGCCGTGCCGGGAAAAGTCGTCGAAAGCGTGGCGCCGGCG
Organism: Thermoanaerobaculia bacterium; assembly: GCA_035631095.1. Taxonomy (GTDB): domain Bacteria; phylum Acidobacteriota; class Thermoanaerobaculia; order UBA5066; family Gp7-AA6; genus JALYUA01. Next base: position 11,528 of record DASQJK010000153.1, on the reverse strand, counting down.
ACGTAGAGCTCTCCCGACGCCGGATGAATCGCGAGAGCGGCAGCGATGTCGAGGTCGCTGCCGCCCAGGTACGTGGCCTGGCGGAGCGTCGTCAACGCCGTGTTCAAACGTGCGACGAATCCATCTCGTTTCGCGTTGCCGCCAGGGGCCGCCTGCGCCCCACCGGCGGTCCCGGGAAAATTCGTCGAGTCCGTTGACCCGCTCACGTACACCGAACCCGACGTCGGTTGGATCGCCAGAGCAATGGCGTAGTCGGTCCCGCTCCCGCCCAAGTACGTGGCCTGGCCGACGCTCGTCAGCGCGGCATTCAGACGCGCGACGAAGGCGTCGCCGCTCAAACCGCCGCTCTTGGCCGCCTGAGCCCCACCCGTCGTCCCGGGGAAGTTCGTCGAGTCGGTCTCCCCCGCCACGTACACCTCACCCGACGCGGGGTGGATCGCCAGAGCGGAAGCGCTGTCGGAAAGGCTCCCGCCCAGATAGGTGGATTGCACGAGCGCCGTCAAGGTCGCGTTCAGGCGCGCGACAAAAACGTCATCCTCGCCGGCAAGGAAATCCTGCGCGCCTCCGAACCTCCCGGGGAAATTCGGCGTGTTGGTGTACCCGGTGACGTAGACCTCGCCGGACGTCGGATGGATCGCCACGGCGGTGCCGTCGTCGGCTCCGGTCCCGCCCAGATACGTCGCCTGACCGAGCGCCGTCAGGGCTGCGTTCAAACGCGCGACGAAAACGTCGTCGCCGCCGCCGCTCGCCGCCTGCGCCCCGCCGAGCGTCCCGGGGAAATTCGTCGAGGCCGTGTACCCGGTCACGTACACGTCACCCGACGTCGGATGGATCGTCAGAGCGTAAGCTTCGTCGGCCCCGCTCCCGCCGAGGTACGTGGACCGGCCGAGGGTCGTCAGGGTGGCATTCAAACGCGCGACGAAGGCGTCATTGCCGCCGCCGCTGGCGGCCTGAGCCCCGCCCGCCGTCCCGGGGAAGTCCGTGGATGCGGCTCGCCCGGCCACGTACACCTCACCGGAGACCGGGTGGATCGCCAGAGCGTCCGCGAAGTCGTTGTCGCTGCCGCCCAGGTACGTCGCCTGGATGAGTGCCGTCAGCGCGGGATTCAAACGCGCGACGAAAGCATCACTGAAAGCGAGGCCCCCCGGCTGCACCCCTCCTCCGACCGCCGGCTGCGCCCCTCCCGCCGTCCCGGGGAAATTGGTCGAGCTCGTCCACCCTGCCACGTACACGTCACCCGAGGTCGGATGGATCGCCACGCCGGAAATCAAATCGTTCCCGGTCCCGCCCAGGTACGTCGCCTGCAGCAGAGGATCGATCACCACGGGCAGCGCGGGATCATGGGCACCCAGACGGAAGCCATAGCTGCGGCCGCGAACGTCATACGCCACGTCGATCTCGCGTCGCACGCCGCCCCGTTCCTGATAAGCCACGGGCGCCGTGAATTTCACGTCTCCAGGTCCCGTCGACGCCAGGAGCGCCCCGCTCGGATCCGTTCGCAGCCGCCGCGCGCCCGCCACGCTCATCCGGATCCGGGACGCATCGGCTCCCGGCTGCACGGTGAAGAGCTTCTCGACGCTCCTGCCTTGCGCCCGCAGCCTGACCTCGATCCCGGGCCAGACTTCCGCCAGGGAGACGTCTTCGAGCGTTTCGAGTCCGCTCCTCCAGCGCGCGGGGTCATTGCCACGGAAGTCACTGACGCGCGTGGCCGCCGGATCACCGGCGGTCGGAAAGGCTCTTCCGCCCACTGCGGTCTCCGTCAGCGACCAGCCGGGCTTCCGGCCCGCGGACCGCCTGCCCGAAGTTGGCCTCCTCGAGGCGGGCGCCCAGGCATCCTTCCCCGGCAACGAGTACACGATCCGGCCGTCCCGCGTGACGAAGACCGTGCCGGCGAACGTCGGCGCGTAAAACGCCACCGCAGAGTCGGTCTGTCCCGCATTGGCGATGAAGGGAACGTGCAGGTGCGAAAGTCCTTCCCGGACGCGTTTCTCGTTCGTCGCGGGAGTCCCCCGCGATGGACTGGGAACAAGGAGCAAAGTCAGCGCTGCCATCATGCCGAGTCGAAGACACGGTGTCAGGCGGCCAGGGCTCTTCATCGCATTCTCGGTTTCTCTTCCGGAGTACTCCGGGAGTGTTTGACGACTGGAGTTTTGGACTTGACCGCTCTTGTATCACCTCGATCCAGAGGGTCGCAAGAGACTGAGCAGCCTCCGTCCGACAGCGAGGATCCCCTTCGCCGTCCGTTGTTCGGCTTGGTAATTACAGTCGGCTTCGCACCGACTTACTGGAAGTAGCCGGTGACGTCGATGACGAGGTGTGCCGTATTGCCCGACGAAGCTCCCAGAAACGTCGAGATCGACAGCGTCGGGTCACTCGACAGCGGCACGATCGCTCCGTTGGCGATCGCCGGCTCACCCGGATCGAAGTTGATCGTCGACACAAGCGGCATCGTCGCGTTGTACGGCCAGATCCGCACGTGCCCGCCGCCCGTCGGAGCCACCACCGTCACGTTCAAAACCGCCGCCTGCGCCGTCGCGGGCACACCGCACAAACCCACCACCGGGAACGACCGCACTCCCTGACCCGTCAGGGCCGGACCGCCCGTCACACCGTTGGGGTTGCGCGTGTCTACAAGACGGCACGGCGTCACCGAGTAGAACTGAAACGGACCCGCCGCCCGCGCCGCCGAGGAAAAGAGCCCTGCCGCAGCCAGAGCCAGCCAGAACGACCTCTTGAGATTCTTCATCTTCGCTCCTTCTCAGAACAAAGCGCGATTGGGGCACATGGTCTGTGGGTCGAAAAGTCAAAGCCGGCGACTCCCCACCGGACGGCGGGTAAAGGTCGCGCGGGCGCGGATGGCTCGGTGGAAACGAAAGAGCGCCGGCTGACCGGCGCTCTTCCCTTCCCGCCGCCAAGCGGGATGTGCATCGTCCAGAATCCTAAGCTCCGGTCCGCCATTTGGCAAACAACTTCAGCCTGTCCTTAGGGCCAGATTTGGGTCACCTGCCCCGGGCCGCCGTTGACGGCGTTCGCACGCCGGCACTATCCTCCCCGGAACGAATGCCTCGCCACAAGGATGTGGACGGGGAGGAAAGAGCTTCGCAGTCGGACTGCGGGGCTCTTTTCTCCTCGAACCCACCCCGCGCACTTCGAGACCGCTTTGGCGGCGGCAGGGTCCCGTTTCCGTCACGCAGACCGGAGTCGCCTTCTCCCGAGACACTCGCTCGCCTTCTGTCCTGCGGCAACGCGTGGAGACCAATATGACGAAGCCAGGGATCCGATGGAGTCTCGCCGCGGCCGGGCTCGCAATGCTCATCACGGCGCCTCGAGCGTTCGCGACGACCGGCTTCTACACCGTGCCTCCGTGCCGCGTCGCGGACACCCGCAACCCGTTCGGACCCTACGGCGCGCCGGCCCTCGCGGCGGGCGCGGTCCGGACGTTCAACGTGGCCGGACAGTGCGGCCTCCCTCCGACGGCGGCGGCGGTCTCGATCAACATCGTCGTAACGGGGTCCACATCGGCGGGGCATCTCCGCATCTTTCCGGGAGGCACGGCCGTCCCCCTGGTTTCGAGCATCAACTATGCGGCCGGCGCGACACGAGCGAACAACATGGTGGTCGGGCTCGGAGCGGGCGGAACAATGGCCGTTTATTCGGGCCAGGCGACGGGGACCACCGACTTCATCTTCGACATCAACGGATATTTCGACGATACGTCGCACAACCAGCCGCCCACCGTGGCCGCCGGGCCCGTTCAGAACATCTTCTTTCCGACGGTGGCCAATCTCGCGGGGACGGCGACCGATGACGGGAAGCCCTCCGGGTCGCTGACGATCAGCTGGGCGAAGATCAGCGGGCCGGGCAGCGTCGTGTTTGGAAATCCGTCGCTTCCCGCGACGACGGCGACGTTTGGCTCGATCGGACTGTACGTGCTTCGGCTCACGGCGTCCGACTCTCAGCTCTCCGCCTCGTCGGACGTCACGATCACCGTCAACCCCCCCGGGTCGATCAGCCGGTTCCTTCAGCAGGCCACGTTCGGGCCGACGGACCCGCTCGTCGCACACGTCGCTTCCGTAGGCGTCATCGGGTACCTCGAAGAACAGCTGAATGCGGCGGCGTCGAGCTACCCGACCCTCGCGCAAGTGCCCGGTACGATTCCGGTAACCTGCACCGCGACGTGCCAGCGCGACAGTTACAGCATGTATCCGCTGCAGAACCGCTTCTTTCAGAACGCGCTTTACGGAGATGACCAGCTCCGGCAGCGCGTCTCCTGGGCGCTTCACAGGCTGCTGGTCGTCTCAGGCCAGGACGTCACGATCCCGGCGCGCCTGACGCCCTATCTCCAGATCCTCGACAACAACGCATTCGGGAACTATCGCGAGCTGCTCTACGAGATCACGCTCAATCCGGCGATGGGCGCCTATCTCGACATGGCTTCCAGCACGCGCAACAACCCGAACGAGAACTACGCCCGCGAGATCCTGCAGCTCTTCTCCGTCGGCGTGGTGCTCTTGAACCAGGACGGAACGCCGCAACTCGACGCGTTCGGGGAGCCGCTGCCCACATACGACCAGAGCGTCGTCACGGGCTTCGCGAAGGTCTTTACCGGCTGGACATTCGCCGCGCCGCCTTCGCCCGGCGTCACGAACTACGCGAGCCCGATGCAGATCATTCCGAGCAACCACGACACGGGCACCAAGGACCTTCTGGGCGGAGTGACTCTTCCGGCGGGCCAGACGGCCGCTCAGGACTTGAATGCCGCGATCGACAACATTTTCTTCCACCCCAACGTGGGTCCGTTCGTCTCCTCCTACCTCATCCGTCAGCTGGTCACGAGCAACCCTTCGCCCGCGTACGTCGGCCGCATCGCAGCGGTCTTCAACAACAACGGCTCGGGAATCCGCGGCGACCTGAAATCGGTCGTCCGCGCGATCCTCCTCGACGACGAAGCCCGCCGCGACGTGCCCGTCGATCCGGTGTACGGCAAACTGATGGAGCCGGTCCTCCTCGCGACGAATCTGCTCCGCGCTTTCAATGCGAAGTCGGCCAACGGCTCGACCTTCAGTGACGGCGTGATCAACCCTCAGACGGCCAACATGGGTGAGGACGTCTTCCGCCCGAACACGGTCTTCAGCTATTACCCCGCGGACTACCTGGTTCCGGGCAGCACGACGGTTCTCGGACCGGAGTTCGGAATCCTTTCGGCGAGCACGGCGCTGCGCCGCGCGAATTTCGTGAACACGATGGTCTTCAGCAGCCTCCCCGCGGGCGGCAACCAGCCGCTCGGCACCTCTCTCGACCTGACCAACCTCGCCGCCCATTCGGCGGACCCGACACTTCTCGTCCTGGAGTGCAGCCGGGTTCTCATGAACGGGATGATGTCGGCGTCGATGCAGAACAGCATCGTGCAGGCCGTCAACGCGATCCCTGCCACCAACCCGCTCCTTCGCGCCCGCCAGGCGCTGTACCTCGTCGCAACTTCGTCGCAATTTCAGGTGGAGCGATAAATGAAACCGACCCGCAGGGACTTCTTCCTCCGCACGGGGTGCGCGGCTCTTGGCGCGAGCATCATGTCGGCCGGGATCGAGCGCTTCGGCCTGATCAGCGCGCTGGCGCAAGAGGCGTCCGCGCCGACGAACTACAAGGCGCTCGTCTGCATCTTCTTGAACGGCGGCAATGACGGCAACAACATGGTCATCCCGGCCGACGGCACGGGTTACAACGCCTACGCGGCCGCGCGTGGCGCGACAGCCCTCGCGATCCCTCAGGGCAGTCTTCTCACGATCACGCCCCCGTCGATCGGCACCGCCTTCGGCCTTCATCCCAATCTCGTAGAGCTTCGCAATCTCTGGAACCAGCAGAAGTTCGCCGTGGTGGCCAACGTGGGCCCCCTCGTCCAACCCCTCACCAGAACGCAGTACCGCAGCGGCGCCGCCGCGCCCTATCAGCTGTTCTCGCATTCCGACCAGGTGACTCAGTGGTCGACGTCGCGATCCGACACGCGAACGCAGATCGGCTGGGGAGGACGGGTGGCGGACCGCACGATCTCCTTCAACGGAGGTTCCGGGTTCCCAATGATCACCTCCGTCGCCGGGGCGACGGTGTTCGCGCAGGGACTGGCCACGCGGCCGCTCGGCGTCAGTCCGGCGCCGACCCCCCTCAATCAGCTCCTCGTTTTGAACGGATTCAGCACGAGCGCCGATGCCGTTGCGCGTAAGAACTCCATGGATTTTCTCCGGACGATCGACCGGACGGCCACGATGATCGCGGCGACGAGCGATGCGACGCAGCAGGCGGTCGACATCAGCGCGGCGATGCAGATCGATCCGACGATCACGACCGTGTTTCCGAACACTGGACTCGGAAACCAGCTGAAGCAGGTTGCCAAGATCATGAAGCTCAACCAGACTTCCCCGACGCTCAGCTTGAACAGACAGATTTTCTTCTGCCAGTTGGGCGGGTTCGACACCCACCAGGACCAGGTGATCAACCAGGGCAACCTGTTCAGCCAGCTTTCGCAAGCGATGAACGCGTTTTACAACGCCACCGTCGAGCTCGGGATCAGCAACGCCGTGACGACCTTCACGCTGTCGGATTTCGGAAGAACGCTGCAGCCTTCCGGCACGGGCTCCGCGGTCGGCACCGATCACGGCTGGGGCAATCACCAGTTCGTGATGGGCGGCGCGGTCCTCGGCGGAAACTTCTACGGCGTGACGGGAGCGAACGGCACGGTGTTCCCGACCCTGCAGATGAGCGGGCCGGACGATACGGACAGCCGGGGCCGGTGGATCCCCACGACGGCGGTCGAACAGTACGCGGCCACACTGGCGACCTGGTTCGGCCTCCCGGCCGGCGATCTCTCGCTCGTCTTCCCGTTGATCGGGCGTTTCACGACCCCGAACCTCGGGTTCGTGTAGACCTCCGCGAGGACTCTCTCCAAACAGCGAGGCCGGCGCGACGAAGCGCCGGCCTTGTTTTTTTGGCTCGAGAAGAGCGGGCTACTCGAAGTACCCCGCCGCCTCGGTCTTACTGAAAGTAGCCGGTGACGTCGATGACGAGGTGGGCTGTATTTCCCGACGAGGCTCCCAGGAACGTCGAGATCGAAAGTGACGGATCGCTCGACAGCGGCACGATCGCTCCGTTGGCGATCGCCGGCTCACCCGGGTCGAAGTTGATCGTCGACACCAGCGGCATCGTCGCCCCGAACGGCCAGATCCGCACGTGCCCGCCGCCCGTCGGCGCCACCACCGTCACGTTCAGCACCGCTGCCTGCGCCGTCGACGGCACCCCGCACAGTCCCGTCACCGGAAACGACCGTGTTGCCTGACCCGCCAGCGCCGGGCCCCCCGTCACGCCGTTGGGGTTGCGCGTGTCCACGATCCGGCACGGCGTCACCGAGAAAAACTGAAATGGCCCCGCCGCACGCGCGGCCGAGGACGTCAGAGCGACGAGCGCGAAACCCAGAAGAAGCGAGCGAAGGATCCTCGTGTTCATGGCCATCTCCTACTGAAAGTATCCAGCCACGTCGATGATGACGTCAACGGTTTGTCCGACTCCCATCCCGCAAAAGATGCTGAGGTCCCCCACGCCATTCAGCGGGGGAATGGCGTTGTTGGCGCGAGTCTGGCCCGCGGAGAAATTGCTGGTCGAGGCGAGAGGGAGCGTCGTCCCTGCCGGGAAGAGGGTGGTGAAACCGCCTCCTGTCGATCCCGTGACCGTGAAGTTGACCGCGATGGCGGTGGCCGTCAGCGGAACCCCGCACTGGCCCGCGATCGTGAACGTCCGGGTGGCTCCCCCCGCCAGGGAAGGCCCGCCGTAAGCGCCCGTCGGGTTGCGGGTATCGAGCACCCGGCACGGGGGCAGTGTGAAGAAGGCGCGCCCGGCGCCGCAGGCGGTGATCGGCAGCGTCGCGGACCCGGTCGAAACGCAGCCGGTCGAAGACGTCACCGTGACGCCGAGGACGACGCTGCCCGAAGCGGCCGCCGAGAAGGTCAGGGTCCGTGTGCCCTGGCCGCCCGTGATCGACCCGCCGGAGAGCGTCCACACGTAGGTGGCTCCCGGCCCCGCGTCCGGCACCGAGGCCGTGTTGCCCGTCGAGCTCGCGCAGAACGACGAGGGCGCGGTAATCGTCGCCGAGGGGCGTCCGCCGCCCGAGGTGTCGTCGAGGCCAGAGACCTTCAGCGTGTATGCCGAGCAGAAGACGTTCTGGTTGACTTCGTGGACGACGACGACGAAGGTCGCGCCCGCCGGAACGTCGAAGGCGTACTGCGAGGTGCCGCCGTTGGCGGGAGAGGTGCCGGGATCCCCGAGGTAGTTCGTGCAGAGGCTCGCCGGGTTGAAGGAGCCGAGGTAGGCGGCGGAGAAGATCTGGCCGCCGACCTCGGCGCAGTTGGGAGAGACCTCTACGGTCACGCACTTCGACGTCGCGGCCGTGTTCGTGTACGTGTAGCTGTCGTAGTGGCGCGTGCCAGTTCCGGTCGTCAGAGGACACGTCGCAGTCGCTCCGCACGAAGAGATCAGTCCGCCCCGCGAGAGCCGTGCGGTTTGTGTCGGATCGCCCGCCGTGATGGCGCCGGCGACCGTGGTCGGGGTATCGCACGTCGGAACCGTGAACAGTACCGGCTGAGAGCCCGCGGAGCTCGAAACGGTGAGCGTGAAACTGATGGGAGTGCCGCAGACGAGGCTCGAGGACGTCGAGATCTTGTATCGCGGAGTATTGACGACCCGCGCCCCCGGCGTCACGTTGGGGTACGTGGCGCTCGCCTGGGTGACCGTCACCCCCGGCGTCGAGGTCGAGAGCACCGCCGAAATCCCGGTCGCTCCATTGCAGCCGAGGTCGTCGAGAGGCACGTCCAGGACGACGCACTCGTCGTGGTTGATGTGTCCGTTGTTGTTGCCGTTCGTGTCGTCGATGACGACCGGTCCCGCGACGAAAAGCGCGTTGCCGCCGAGGACGAAGTCCTGCGTCGTCGTCGATCCGTTCGTGATCGTCACGGGAGTCGACGCGGAGTTGTTGCAGCCGGGGCGCTGCGGCGCCGACGCGATGGCGTTGGTTCCACCGGGAGGAAGGACGATCGAGTAGTTGCCGGATCCATTTGTGGCGCCGGAGAACCCGTTGTCGAGCTTGACGATGGCTCCGGCAACGGGGGCTCCCGTCTGATCGGTCACCGTGCCGCTCAACGTCCCCTGAAGCGGAGCGGAGCAGTTGGCGGGAGCGAACTTGAAAGCCGCGATCCGCGAACCCCACGTGAACGATCCGGTGACTGGAATGTACTGCGTCGTGTACCAGAACGTGCATCCGTCCCGCGCATCGACCGACATACCCGAGTAGTCGCCCCAGCGGTTGGCCGTCGCGATCTGGGCTCCCACCCCCGGCTGCATGACGACCTCCGCACCCATCGTTCCTGCCGGGTCACCCGCGAGTCTTCCGGTGACATCGATCTCGGGGAAAACGGTCGCGGAGGACTTGGTGTACCCGAGAGCGACGTTGCCGCCGTTGTCCATCGCGATCGAGCCGACGACCCGCCAATCGGTGTCCGGTGCGAACGTCCCCTGCTGGAAGATCGTCGGGGTCGTCGCGGGGGTGCGGATCTCGTACCAGCGCGTCGCCCCCTGGTTCGCGGTCGGCACGAGCGCGTTGACAGTGTGGACGAGCATGATCGATTCCGTCCCGCCGTTGTTCCGATACGCGGCCCGGGACATGAACTCGCCTGTGATCGGGTCGAACTTGTCCGCCGAGCCGGACGGCGGCGGCTGAGGCACGCAGGTCCGTGAAAAGTTGCACAGGTTCGTCGTGAAAGACGCCGTCAGGATGTTCGTCGGCCCGGTGACTGTCACCCCCGGAGAGCCTCCCCAAACCGTCGCCAGCTTGAAGGAATGGATCATCGGCGCCGAGCTGCCGTCCCACTCCGGACTGCCCGGAATGAACAGGTACTCCTGGGATCCCGGCGGCGGAGGCGTCAGGCCGTCCAGATCCGTCGCCTGTCCTCCGAAGAATTCCTGCGCGCCAGGAGTTCCGATCGACTTGTTGATGAGCCGTGCCGGAAGGCCGACGAGCATCATGTCGCGCTCGAACACGACGAGTCCCTGGTTCTGGTACTGCTGCGCAGTCGGCTTGGTCTCGTCGAAGACGTGGTACGTCGCGTAGTAGCCGTCCGGCCACGTCACGACGTGGGGATAGTCGAAGAAGAGGACCGGGCTCAAGGGAAAGGGATACAGGTAGTAGGCGCCGAGCGGATCGCCCGTTTTCGAGATCGCCATGCACTGGTAGGACGCGAGGCCCGTCGGAAGCGCGTTCACGGCGAACTGGCTCAGGATCCAGCGATCCGCGAGGGCGTCGTACTGCACGATCGGATCGCCGTTGTTCTGCGTCTTGCACGGACCCGAAAGCGAGGAAAAGAGCGTGTTGATGTTGGCGGGTCCGAACTGCAGAGTCCCCGTCTTGCTGTAGACGGCGAACTGCGAGTTGACGGTCTGGATGTAGTTGTTGGGGCCAACGCGCCCGTTGTCGTCGGAGGGAGCGCTGCCGTTGACCCCGATCCCGGCGAAATTCACGCCCGTGGGAGTGGGCGCGTTGACGCCGAACGACGGCTGAAGTGCCCCGTCGGGCACGACGGGCCGCCGGCCCGGAGACTCCCCCCGGTACGGAAGCCGCTCGTTTTCCACGACTCTCTGTTCGTCCCGCGACCCTTCGATCGGTGCGATGTTGCGAAGCTCGGGCGAGAGGACCGGGGTGATCGGGTCTCCCTCGCGGTACGTCCAGAGCGCCAGGCTCTCCGGAGTCGCGGGCGCTCGCGGCGGCTTCTCTTCGTCCTCGCCGACACCGGCGGGAGCGGCGCCGCCCGCCCGAGGGCCGCCGGCGGCACGATACGCCTCCGTCTCGACGGCTGCGATTGGCTTGCGGCTCGCGATCGCACGTCGCTTGCGCGGAATGCCGCGCTTCTGCGTTGCGGCGACTCTCGTCGAGGCCACGGATCCGAGCGGCTCCGCTTTTACCGCCGGCCGCTCCGCCGGCGTCGGAAGCCCGGCGGCCTTCGAGGCGGCGGAAACCGGGGCCACGGCGTTCGAGTGGCGCCGCAGCAGGACCGAAGCGAACGAGACGCCCAGCGCGACGAGCAGAATTGACCCGAAGATGAGCGCTCTTTTCACCAACGGCCTCCTTTGAACGAAGTCGTGCCGCCAGAGACCGTGTCTTCTGTAGAAATGCTTGACGGCAAACTATTTTGAGACCGCCCCGGTGTCAACAGGAAATCCGTCGATCTCCGGTCACCGGTCATCGCCACGCGCGGCGGCGCCCGCGATCGGTCGGAGGGCGGACGAGTCGGTCAGGCGGGTGAGGGTCAGGGCGGCGGTTGCCCGCCGCCCGTCCTCTCGTGCGAAGGGCGAGGTTACTGGAAGTATCCGGTGACGTCGATGACGAGGTGGGCCGTGTTGCCCGACGAAGCTCCCAGGAACGTCGAGATCGACAGCGTCGGGTCGCTCGACAAAGGCACGATAGCCCCGTTGGCGATCGCCGGCTCACCCGGATC